>NZ_JARAVO010000039.1:0-49006 GCF_033792805.1 Streptomyces sp. PA03-1a | reverse complement strand
TTCAAAAAAATGATCACTGGTGTCTGTGTGAGAGCGCTGGTGAGCCTGTATGTTTATAAGAGATCCAGTTACGAGCCTGTTGATGGCGTGCACTGGCCTCCTGTGTTAGGGTGAATACAAGTAGCGCTCGAGCCTGGTAGAGAGGGGCCGCGGGGTCGGAGAGCGGGACCGTAGAGGGCCGCACCGGTCGTCGTCCTCGGCGCGGTTGCGCTCCAGGGTCTCGTCGAGCTTGTCCTCGTCCAGGCCCGGCGCGTCGAAGGGATTGCGGCGGCGCCGGTGCGGCAGCGCCAGCAGCGCGGCCTGCCGTACGTCGGCGTCGGTCACGTCGGTGCGTCCGGCCCAGGCGGCCAGGGCGGTCGCCGTGCGCGCCATGACGATGTCCGCGCGCATCCCGTCCACCTCGAAGGCCGCGCAGGTGGCCGCGATCTGGCGGAGCGCGCCGTCGCCGAGCGACACCGCGGGCAACAGTGCCCGCGCCGCCGCGATCCGCTCGCGCAGTTCCCGCTCCTCGGCCTGCCAGGCGGCGGCGAAGCCCGCCGGGTCCGCGTCGTAGGCGAGGCGCCGCCGGACGACCTGCACCCGCTCGTCGGTCTCCCGCGACGCCGCGACCTCCACCGTGAGACCGAAGCGGTCCAGCAACTGCGGCCGCAGCTCGCCCTCTTCGGGGTTCATCGTGCCGACGAGGAGGAAGCGCGCGGCGTGGCGCACGGAGACGCCCTCCCGCTCGACGTAGGAGGCGCCCATGGCGGCCGCGTCCAGCAGCAGGTCCACCAGGTGGTCGTGGAGGAGGTTGACCTCGTCCACGTACAGCACGCCGCGGTGCGCGTCGGCCAGCAGCCCGGGCTCGAAGGCCTTCACGCCCTCCGCCAGGGCCCGTTCGATGTCCAGGGCGCCGACGAGGCGGTCCTCGGACGCGCCGACCGGCAGCTCCACCATGCGCGCCGCCCGGCTCTCCGCGCCGGCGTCCGGGCCGTGCGGCCCGTCCGGGCAGGCCGGGTCGGGCGCCGCCGGGTCGCAGCCGAAGCGGCAGCCGGGCACGACGTCCACGGGCGGCAGCAGCGCCGACAGCGCCCGTACGGCGGTCGACTTGGCCGTGCCCTTCTCGCCGCGCACCAGTACACCGCCCACCGCCGGGCTGACCGCGTTCAGCAGCAACGCCAGGCGCAGGTCCGCCATCCCGACGATCGCGGTGAAGGGGTAAGGGGTGCTCACGCGGCCTCCTGGGTCGAACGGTCGTTGCGGCGGTGCTCACGGACGGCCCCGCTCCGGGGCCGCGACGGGGTGCTCACGGCGCCCCCGGGGGGACGAAGGGCAGCCCCGCAGGGGGGCCCTGCTCGATCAGGCGGAGCAGCGCGCCGGTGTCGGCGTGCTCCTCGATCAGGTCGCCCAGCCGGTCCAGCTGCTCCTCGCGGAGCGCGCCGAAGGCGGTGCCGGGGGCCGGGACGAAGCGCCGTCCCGCGGCCAGGGCGACGCGGCGCAGGAAAGCGCGGCGGAAGCCGTCGCTCTCCAGCGAGCCGTGCCAGTGGGTGCCCCAGACCGCGCCGCTGCGGCAGCCGTCCAGGAAGGGCTCGTCGCCGCCGCGGACGTCGGCGACCCCGTGGTGGATCTCGTACCCCTCGACCGGTTCGCCGTACGCCTTCCCGGAGGGCCGGGCCAGGGTCTTCGCCACGGCGAAGCGGACCCGCACCGGCAGCAGGCCGAGCCCGGCGACCGTACCGGCGCGGGACTCGACGTCGTCCTCGATCGTCTCGGCGAGCATCTGGAAGCCGCCGCAGATCCCCAGCACCGGGCGCCCCTGCGCGGCCCGGCGGGTGACGGCATCGGCCAGGCCCCGCTGCCGCAGCCACTCCAGGGCCTTGACCGTGCCGCGGGTGCCGGGCAGGACGACGAGGTCGGCGTCGGCCAGTTCCTCGGGCCGGTCGACGAAGCGGACGAGCACACCGGGCTCGGCGGCGAGCGCGTCCACGTCGGTGAAGTTCGACATCAGCGGGACCGCCGCGACGGCGACCCGCAGGACGTCCTCACCGTGTGGCGCCGCCGTGTCCGACTCCCTGACGGTGCCGCGCAGCGACATCCGCAGGCCGTCCTCCTCGTCGATGCCGAGGCCGTGCCGGTACGGCAGCACCCCGTAGAAGCGGCGCCCGGTCAGCCCGCGCAGCATCTCAAGACCCGGCTCCAGCAAGGACACGTCGCCGCGGAACTTGTTGACCAGGTAGCCGCAGACCAGCTCCTGGTCCTCGGGGGCCAGCAGCGCCGTCGTCCCGAAGAACGAGGCGAAGACCCCGCCCCGGTCGATGTCGCCGACCACGACCACCGGGAGCCTGGCGGCCCGCGCCAGGCCCATGTTGACGATGTCGCCCCGCCGCAGATTGATCTCCGCGGGGCTGCCGGCACCCTCGCAGATCACCGCGTCGTACCGGCCGCGCAGCTCCTCCAGGCAGCCGGTGACGGTCTCCAGCAGCTGCGCGCGGCTCCCGTTGTGGTAGCCGCGCGCGCTCATCTCGCCCACCGGGCGCCCCATCAGGACGACCTGGCTGGTGCGGTCCCCGCCGGGCTTGAGCAGCACCGGGTTCATCAGGGCCGAGGGCTCCACGCGCGCCGCCTGGGCCTGCATCGCCTGGGCGCGGCCGATCTCGGCGCCCTCGCGCGTCACGTACGAGTTCAGCGACATGTTCTGCGCCTTGAAGGGCGCCACGGACACACCCTGCCGCGCCAGCCACCGGCAGATCCCCGCCGTGACGACGCTCTTGCCGGCGTCCGACGTGGTCCCGGCGACCAGCAGGCCCCCGCCCCTCATGCGTTCCTCCTCCGGGCGACCGCGCCCGACGCCAGGCGCCCGCCCACCGCGACCGCCAGCGCCAGCGCGCCGACCCGTCGCGACAACCGTGCCGCCCGTTCGATGTCCCGTACCTCCACCGGCCGGTTCCCCGCCCCCAGGACGGGCCGGTGCTCGACCCGCCCGCCATAGGCAAGCGTCCCCCCGAGGCGCACGCCCAACGCCCCTGCGAACGAGGCCTCCACCGGCCCCGCGTTCGGGCTGGGATGCCGGGAGCCGTCCCTGCGCCAGGCCCGCCAGGCCCCCCGGGGGTCGGGCCCGGACAGCACCGCGAGCGCGGCGGTCAGCCGGGCGCCGGGGTAGCCGGCCACGTCGTCCAGCCGGGCCGCCGCCCAGCCGAACCGCCGGTGCCGCGGCGACTTGTGGCCCACCATCGCGTCGAGGGTGTTGACCGCCCGGAAGCCCACCAGCCCGGGCACTCCGCCCAGCGCGCCCCACACCAGGGCGCCCACGACGGCGTCCGAGGTGTTCTCGGCGACGGACTCCACGACCGCCCGGGCCAACTGGGCCTCGTCCAGCGCCTGCGGGTCGCGGCCGCACAGATGGGGCAGCCGCCCGCGCGCCGCCTCGGTGTCCCCGGCGGACAGGGCGGCGCCGATGGCGCGCGCCTCCCGTACCAGGGAGGTCCCGCCGAGCACGGCCCAGGTCGCCGCCGCCGTCAGGGCGACGGAGGCGGGGCCGGAACGGCGTGCCGCACGCTGGAGCCCGGCCGCGGCCGCCACCGCGCCGCCCGCGCACAGCGCCGTGTGGAGGGCGCCCCGGCCGCGGTGGTCGCGCCACAGGGCACGTTCCAGGCCGGCGGCGGCGCTGCCGAACACCGCCACGGGGTGACCGCGGCGCGGGTCGGCGAGGGCGAGGTCGGCGAGCCAGCCGAGGGCGGCACCGGTGGCGAACGCGCACGGCGCCGCGACGCCGGTGTCGGGTGAACGGCCGGGGCCGCGCATCACAGGAGTCCTCACTCAGGGTCCGCGCCCTGGTTCGACGTGACCGGCGACGAGAGTCTCCTGGCTCCCGGATCGGCGGCACCCCCGGCCTTCCAGCCCCTCACGGGGCCGTGGCCATGGGCGGGGGTCCGCTCCCCGGTGACAGTGGCGGGACCGCGCCGGATTCGCACCGGACTTCCTCTCCTGCCGCCGTTTGGCGGTTCCGATACCACCACGCGCCGCTCCGGCCCGTCAACTCACCGCGACGGTCTGTGGAAAAGAAGAAACCCCAGCTCACGGCGGGAAAGCCGGGAGCTGAGGTCAACTTCACACCGGGCCGCGCGCACGCGGCCCGGGGACCCGCGGGTCAGGCGACGATCAGGAAGATCCCGTACGCGACGGCTGCCGCGCACAGCGCGAAGCACAGGTACGCGCCGCTGCGGGCCAGCGCGGTCGAGCCGGCGGCGGAGCCGCTGCCCGCCTCGCCGGTGGCCGCGCCCTGCTTGGACAGGCCCACGATGCCGAGGGTGAACAGGCCGACGAGTCCGATGGTCACGGCGAGGCTGACGCCGAAGACGGAGCCGAGGGCAGCCCAGTCGATGTGCATGATGCTGGTTCCTTCCGGGGCCGGTGCGGCACCGCCGTCAGGCGGGGGCCTGGGCGGGGTCGGCGTCGACGGTGGCGGCCGTGAGTCCGGCGGGCGGCGGGATCACGGCGGCGATCGCCGTGGTGATGACGCCCGGCTCCTCGGCGTCGCCGTGGGCCTCGTTGACGTTGGTGTGGTCGACGGGCTTGCGGCGCGAGGCGATCCAGATCGCGACGCAAGCGGCGAGTGCCAGGACGGCGACCGCGGTGACGCCCAGGTCCCCCTGGTCGGCCAGGAGCGCGGCGCCCGCCGCGACCAGACCCGCGGCCGGAAGGGTGAGCCCCCACGCGGCGAACATGCGGCCCGCGGTGCTCCACCGGACGACGCCGCCCTTGCGACCGACACCGGCGCCCATGACGGAGCCGGAGCAGACCTGCGTGGTGGAGAGCGAGAAGCCGAGGTGGGAGGAGGCGAGGATGACGGTGGCGGCGCCGGTCTGGGCGGCGAAGCCCTGCGGCGGCTGGATGTCGGTGATGCCCTTGCCCATGGTGCGGATGATCCGCCAGCCACCGATGAAGGTGCCGAGCGCGATCGCCATGCCGGCCGACACGATGACCCACAGCGGCGGGTCGGAGTCGGGGGCGACGACGTTGCCCGCGATCAGGGCGAGGGTGATGACACCCATGGTCTTCTGTGCGTCGTTGGTGCCGTGCGCGAGGGAGACCAGACCGGCCGAGGCGATCTGCCCGGCCCGGTAGCCCTTGGCGGTCGCCTTCGGGTCGGCGTTGCGGCCGATGCGGTAGGTCAGGCGGGTCGCCAGCATCGCGGCGAGACCGGCGACCACGGGGGCGCAGACGGCCGGGATCAGGACCTTCATGACGACCGCGTCACCGTTGATCGAGCTGAAGCCCGCGGAGGCGACGGAGGCGCCGATGAGGCCGCCGAACAGGGCGTGGGAGGAGCTGGAGGGGAGGCCCGCCAGCCAGGTCAGCAGGTTCCAGACGATCGCGCCGACGAGCCCCGCGAAGATCACCTCGGGCTTGATGCCCGCGCTCTCGTCGAGGATTCCGCCGGAGATCGTCTTCGCCACCTCGACGGAGAGGAAGGCGCCGACGAGGTTGAGCACGGCGGACATGGCCACCGCCGTCTTGGGCTTGAGCGCGCCAGTGGAGATGGTGGTCGCCATCGCATTGGCGGTGTCGTGGAAACCGTTCGTGAAGTCGAACACGAGTGCGGTAATGATCACGATTCCGATCAGGAGCGTGATGTGTTCCATTGACCCAGGCATTCGTTCGATCGGACAGTGGCGTGGCGACCGTACGGAGTCTGGATGAACGGAAGGTGAACGAGGAGAGGCGCGGCGGTGCCGGTGCGTGCGGGGGGTGTGGGCCCGTGCGGACTTCGCCCCGGAATCCGGCCTTTGACGTGCTTCGATCGCCCTTCCCGGCACCTCCGGAAGAGATCCTGGTCACGGCCCGGGGCCGTCGTGGCCCGGCAGGGGGGGGAGGGCCTAGTGGCGGCCCGAGATGCGGTCCGCGATGCGCGCCACCCGGTCGGTCTCCGCGCTGCGTCCGGTCTGCTCGCGCCGGTCGGCGGCGCGGTAGGCCGCGTACAGCCCGTGCACCCCGATCCACCGGAAGGGCTCGGGCTCCCAGCGGCGCACGCGGTGGTGCACCCACGGCAGGGACGTCAGCTCCGTGCCGTGCGCCTGGCCGGAGTCCAGCTGGACGAGGTCGCGCAGCGTCCGCGCCGCGAGGTTCGCCGTCGCGACCCCGCTGCCGACGTAGCCGCCCGCCCAGCCGAGGCCGGTGGAGCGGTCCAGTTCCACGCTCGCGCACCAGTCGCGCGGCACGCCGAGCACCCCGGACCACGCGTGGTCGACCGCCACCCGCCCCGCCGCCGGGAAGAAGCGCACCAGGATCTCGCGCAGCGCCTCGACCGTCGCCGCCTGCGTGCGGCCGTCGTTGTCCGTACGGGAGCCGAAGCGGTACGGCACCCCGCGGCCGCCGATGGCGATCCGGTCGTCGGCGGTGCGCTGCGCGTACATGTACGCGTGCGCCATGTCGCCGAGCGTCTCCCGGCCCTCCCAGCCGATGGTGTCCCAGACCTCCTTCGGCAGCGGCTCCGTCACGATCATCGAGGAGTTCATCGGCAGCCACGACCGCTTCTGGCCCTTGAGCGAGGCGGTGAAGCCCTCGGTGCAGCGCAGGACGTAGGGGGCGCGCACGCTCCCGAACGGGGTGAGCGCGTGCTTCGGCCGGATCTCGGTCACCGGGGTCGACTCGTGGACGACGACGCCGAGCGCCTCCACCGCCCGGGCCAGCCCCTGCACCAGCTTCGCCGGGTGGACGCGCGCCCCGTGGGGCGTCCAGGTGCCCCCGGCCGTCCCGGCGACCCGGATCCGCGCGGCGGACTCGGCGGCGCCCAGCAGCAGGCGGTCCTTCTCGCCGAAGGCGACCTCGGCCTCGTGGAACGCCCTGAGCCGCGCCAGCTGCGCGGGGGAGTGCGCGACCTCCAGCACCCCGCCCTTGTGGATGTCCGCGTCGATGCCCTCCTCGGCGGCGACCCGGATCACCTCGTCCACGGTCGCGTTCATCGCGCGCTGCAGCGCCACGGCGGCCTCACGGCCGTGCAGCGCGGCGTAGCGGTCGCGGCCGGCGATGCCGTTGTAGAGCCAGCCGCCGTTGCGGCCGGAGGCGCCGTAGCCGCAGAAGCGCTGCTCCAGGACGACGATCCGCAGGAAGGGCACGGCCTTCTTCAGGTAGTAGGCGGTCCACAGTCCGGTGTAGCCGCCCCCGACGATGCACACGTCGGCGGTGGTGTCCCCGGGCAGGGGCTCACGCGGCACCGGGAGCCCTGACTTCGCGTACCAGAAGGAGATGCCGCCGTTGACGGTGGTCATGGTGCCCCTGCAATTCGTATACGTGGTCGGTCCGGAAACTGTGCCGGGACGCTACTGTGCCCCGGGAACGTGCGGCAACGGTCAACCTGTCAGGATCAGCGCTCGGAGGTGACACGGATGTCGGTGCGGAACGCGGTGGCACGGGCCTGGTCGGAGCTGGTGGACACGGCCCGCCGCTCGGTCGACGACGGTCTCGTGGTCGGTACGTCCGGCAACGTGTCGGTGCGGGTGGGCGACGACCTCGTGCTCGTCACCCCCAGCGGGGTGCCCTACCACCGCCTGGGCCCGGACGACACGGTCGGCGTCGGCCTGGACGGCAAGCAGGTGCTCGGCGAGCTGCGCCCGACGAGCGAGCTGGCGATGCACCTCGCGATCTACCGGCACACCGACGCGGGCGCCGTCGTGCACACCCACGCCGTGCACGCCACGGCCGTCTCCACGCTCCTGTACGAGCTGCCCGCCATCCACTACATGGCCGCGGCCCTGGGCGGCCGGATACGCGTCGCCGACTACGCGACGTACGGCAGCGAGGAACTGGCCGCCAACGTCCTGCGCGCGCTCCGCGACCGCACGGGCTGCCTGCTGCGCAACCACGGCACCATCGTCTACGGCGACGACCTCGAGCAGGCCTACGACCGCACCGCCCAGCTGGAGTGGATGTGCCAGGTCTGGCTCGCCGCCCGCTCCGTCGCCGGGTTCTCGCCCTCCCTGCTCTCCAAGCGCGAACTCGCCCGTGTCGCGGAGAGGCTGCGCCAGTACGGCCAGCCCGGGGACGAGACGGAGGAGGAGCACGAAGGGTACGGGGCGCACGGCGATCACGAGGCCCACGGGGAGCACGGCGAGCAGGGGGAGCAGGGGGAGCACCGGGCCGCACGTGCCGACGTCCCCCGGCCCCGCGCGGCCCACGACGCCGAGAACGACTGAGCCCGGACGGCCCCGCCCACTGGCCGCGCGGGGTGAGCGCGCGGAGACTGGAAGCGATGCGCCTCACCACGGCGGCGGCCCTCGCCGCCACGACAGCGTTCGGTGCCGGTGCGGCCGCGGTGGCGGCCGGGCGGCACGTCTCCGAGCTTGCCCTGAGGCCGACCGCGAACGGCGTCGACCCGGACCCGCTCACCGTCCACGCCGTGACCGGGCAGGACGTCACCCTCAGCCGGACCCTGGGCACCGCCCGGCGCGGTGTGCACGGCCTGATCGCCGCCGGGGTGCACGTCACCGTCGGCGAGGTGCTCTCGACGGCCCCGGACTCGGTCACCCGCCGTCTGGTGCGGATCAACCGCGGCGGCGTCGCGCCGGGCGACCAGGTGCGGCTCACCCCGCAGACGCACGTCGGCACCCCGGGATCGGCCCTCGGCCTGGAGTACCGGGACGCCGAGATACCCGCCGAACTCGGCCTGCTGCCCGCCTGGTTCGTGCCCGGCGCCCGTGACACCTGGGTCGTCCTCGCGCACGGCCTCGGCACCTCCCGCGAGCTCGGCATGAACGTCATGGCGTTCCTGGCCAAACTGCGGCTGCCCGTGCTCGCCTTCTCCTACCGCAACGACGCCGGTGCGCCCCCCTCGTGGGACGGCATCGGCCACCTCGGCGACTCCGAGTGGCGCGACCTCGACGCGGCGATGCGCTACGCCGTGCGGCACGGCGCGCGCCGGCTGGTGCTGCACGGCTGGTCCACCGGCGCGACGATGGCGCTCCGGGCCGCCTGCCACTCCCCGCTGCGCTCCCTGGTGTCCGGGATGGTCCTGGACTCCCCGGTGCTCGACTGGCAGAGCACGGTCCGTGCCGCCGCCGCCTCCCGGGGTGCGCCCCGCGCGCTGCTGCCGCTCGGCGTGCGCGCCACCGAGGGCCGCACCGGACTGCACGCGGAGCGGATCGCCGAGGCCGCCCACCCCGAGCGGCTGGACGTCCCGGCACTCGTCTTCCACGGTCCCGACGACACGCTCGCCCCATGGGGGCCGTCCCGCCAACTCGCCCGGCAGCGCCCGGACCTGGTCACGCTGCACGCCATCAGCGGCGCCTCGCACGCGGCCATGTGGAACGCCAACCCCTCAACATACGAGGAGGCCCTCCGGCGCTTCCTCACCCCCCTCCTCTGACGCTCACCATACGTGGTCTTTATATCCGTACAAAGACCTATCTCTCCCTTCAATTCGGGCGGGATCAATCCCGTTACGGGGACGCTCGTTTGGGTTTCCGGGTGCTCACCCGCAAGACTGCTCCCGTGACGTCCCGTATCCCGCGAGACACTCCGCTGCGTCTTGTCCCGCGCAGGCCACTCGCCACCGCGCGCCGTGCCGCCACAGTGCGGCGAAGCCGTCCGCCGCGGCCTCCGGAGGGAATCCCGGCGCTGCCCGAGCTCGCCCGCAGGGCGCGCACCGAACTCGCGGACGCCGTACGGCTGGCCCGCTGGGCCGACGCGGAGACCGGCGCCGCCGCCCCCGGGACCGCCGGGATACTACGGGACCCCGACGTGCTGCGGGCGGCCGCCGCTCTGGGCCTGACGGAGCGGCAGGTGCGCACCGCCTGGGACCGGGCGCGGCTGACCGGCCTGATCGAGCTGCACAAAGGGGGGGCCGCCCGGCCCGGCTGGCGACTGCGCGCCTGGGACCGCGACGACACCGCCGTGCTGCGTGGCTGGGTCGCGCTCTTCGACGCGTGGTCGCTCGCGCACCCAGCGGCGCTCGAGCCGGAGTGCGCCGACGCCGACCCCTCGCTCGTCGCCGAGGTCGTCGAGGCCGCACCGCAACTGCTCTCCCTGCTCCACCTCTCCTCCGGTCCGGTCGCCGTGGCCGTACTGCTGGACCTGTTGCGGCAGCGTGTGGCCGAGCTACGCGCGGAGCGCCACGAGCCCCCGGCCGGTGCCGCCCGCGACGAACTGCCCGCGCTGCTGGACTGGACGCTGGACGCGCTCGCCCGGGTCGGCGCGCTCAGGCCCCGCGACCCCGCCCGCCCCGGCGAGGTCACCGTCACCGCGCTCGGCAGCTGGGCGGTGTGGGTGAAGCTGGAGCAGATCTGCGTGGCCGCGCAGGGCCCCGCCGGGCACTTCGAGCACTCCGCCGAGGAGATGCTCAAGGCCTGCATCGGGATGCCGCCCGGTGCCGCCCGCGACGAGTACAAGGCCTGGCTGGCGGCCCGCCCGGTGGCCCAGGCGGTGGGCGAGTTGCTGGACGTGGCACGCGGCGACGACGCCCTGCTGCGCGCCCTGGCCTTCGAGGCGCTGCGCGTCGTCGGCGGCCCGGCGGAGCCGGCCGTGCGCGTCGTGGTGGACGAAGCCGGCCTGCGGCCCTACGCGCTGCTGTGGCTCGCCGAGCACGAGGGCGGGGACCCGGAGGACGTCGC
This sequence comes from Streptomyces sp. PA03-1a, assembly GCF_033792805.1. NCBI lineage: Bacteria > Bacillati > Actinomycetota > Actinomycetes > Kitasatosporales > Streptomycetaceae > Streptomyces > Streptomyces sp. PA03-1a. Next base: position 38,423 of record NZ_JARAVO010000039.1, on the reverse strand, counting down.
CGCGCTGCTCACCCGCGAGGAGTCCACCTGGCTGTGGGTGGACACCGCCGCGGCCGTCGCCGACCACGGCGAGAGCCACCTGCTGGTGAGCCATCTGGAGACGGCCGTCCAGGGCTCGGTCAGCCGCCTGCTGGAGGAGCTGCGCCACGCGGGCCACCCCCGCACCGTCCAGGTGCTGGTCGCCCTCGCCGCCGCCCACCCCGACCCGGCCCTGTCCAAGATGATCCGCCGGGCCGCCTTCCAGGTGCACACCGGGGGAGAGTGACGACAGGGCCGCGACGGACCCGCGGAGGCGAGGCCTACTCGTCCGGTATCCGCGGCACGTAGGTGCCGAAGGACCAGAGGTTGCCCTCGGGGTCGCGGGCCGTGTAGTCCCGCGACCCGTAGTCCTGGTCGGTGAGCGGCAGCACGACCTCGGCCCCGGCCGTGACGGCGCGCTCGTGGTGGGCGTCGGTGTCCTCCACGACCACGTACACCGACACGGCGCCCAGGTCCGCGGCGATCCGGCTGAAAGCCTTCCCCGAACGCTCGTCGCCGAGCATCACCACGCCGTTGCCGTAGGCGAGTTCCGCGTGCTCCACGACGCCGTCCTCGCCCTGGTGCACCGCGACCTCGGTGAAGCCGAAGGCCTGCTTGAGGAAGGCGATGGCGGCCTTCGCGTCCTTGTAGTGCAGCGTCGGGTAGACGGTGGGCGCGGTTCCCCTGCCGGCCATGAAGATCACCCTCCCCTTCCGGGACCTGACGTCCTGTGTGACGTGGATCCCAGTCTGGCAGGGGGGTCCGACAATGGCCCCGCACACGGACATTCCGGCCGGTCAGCGCTGGAAGGTGTCGCAGTCGCCGGGGTCGCCGGTGTCCAGTCCGGTGGTGAACCACTGCTGCCGCTGCGCGGACGAGCCGTGCGTCCAGGATTCCGGGGTCACCCGGCCCTGGACCCGGGACTGGATCGCGTCGTCGCCTACCGCCGCGGCGGCGTCCAGCCCCCGCCGGATGTCCTCCTCGTCGAGAGCGCTGATCATCGGCCTGCCCGTGTCCTCGTCCGGGGTCCGCGTGGCGTTGTGCGCCCACACCCCCGCGTAGCAGTCGGCCTGCAGCTCCACGCGCACCGAGTTGCTGCTGGGACCGGTGAGCCGGTCCTGCGCCTTGCCCAGCGTCCCCACCAGGTCCTGCACGTGGTGCCCGTACTCGTGGGCGACGACGTAGCTCTCGGCGAACGGGCCGCCCTGCGCGCCGAAACGGCTGCTCAGGGTCGAGAAGAAGTCCAGGTCCAGGTAGACCTTGCGGTCCACGGGGCAGTAGAACGGGCCCGACGCGGGGTCCGCGACCCCGCACCCGGTGCGGATGGGCTGGTCGAAGAAGACGGTCGGCGCGGGTTCGTAGGTCATGCCGCGCTTGCGGAACTCCGACGCCCAGTACGCCTGCACGTTGTTGATCACCCCGACCATGCGGCACTCCTGGTGGGCGTTGGCGTCCGCGCCGGTGCGGCAGCCGGCGGCGAGGTCCGAGCCCGAGGTGGTGCCCGGGGCCTGGCCCGGCGGATCGGAGGAGAGCCCCAGCTGGTCGGGACTGATGCCGAAGATCAGCCCGATCACCAGAACGATCAGCCCGGCGAGACCGCCGCCCACCATCTTGCCCCGCGGCCTGCCGCCGAACCGTCCGCCGCTTCGCCGGTCCTCCACCTGGGACGTGTCGAGCGATGCGTCGTCGTCGAACTGCATACCTACGATTATCTGCCGCTTTGTCCCTCCCGGCCCGTCACGGCCCCCGTCACGGCCCCCTGAACGGTCCCCGGCCGGGCCCGCCCCGGGGCCCCGGCCGAAAACCGTTTGCCGGGGACCCGTGCCGCCCCCGGTAGACTGGAGACATGGCAGTGATCCTCACGCATTAGACGGCGTCCGACCGCGACCCACCGCGACCACATCGTCCGACTGCCGTCCGCCACGTTCTGGAGCTTCTTCCCGTGATTACTGCCACCGGCATCGAGCTGCGCGCCGGAGCCCGCGTCCTCATCGAGTCCGCCTCCTTCCGCATCGCCCGCGGCGACCGCGTCGGCCTGGTCGGCCGCAACGGCGCCGGCAAGACCACCCTCACCAAGGTGCTCGCGGGCGAGGGCCTGCCCGCCGGCGGCACCGTGACGCGTTCCGGTGAGGTCGGTTATCTGCCCCAGGATCCGCGTACCGGCGACCTCGACGTCCTGGCCCGCGACCGCATCCTGTCCGCCCGCGGCCTGGACACCGTCCTGCGCAAGATGCGCGAGAACGAGGACCGGATGGCCAACGGCAAGGGCGCCACCCGCGACAACGCGATGAAGAAGTACGCGCGCCTGGAGACCGAGTTCCTCACCAAGGGCGGCTACGCCGCCGAGGCCGAGGCCGCCACCATCGCCGCCGCCCTGGGCCTGCCCGACCGGGTCCTCGCCCAGCCGCTGCACACGCTCTCCGGTGGTCAGCGCCGCCGCGTGGAGCTGGCCCGCATCCTCTTCTCGGACGCCGACACCCTGCTGCTCGACGAGCCGACCAACCACCTCGACGCCGACTCGATCGTCTGGCTGCGGGACTTCCTCAAGACCTACCGCGGTGGGTTCATCGTCATCTCCCACGACATCAACCTGGTCGAGACGGTCGTCAACAAGGTGTTCTATCTGGACGCCAACCGCTCCCAGATCGACGTCTACAACATGGGCTGGAAGCAGTACCTGACCCAGCGCGAGGCCGATGAGAAGCGCCGCAAGCGCGAGCGCGCCAACGCCGAGAAGAAGGCCGCGACCCTCAACGCCCAGGCCGACAAGATGCGCGCCAAGGCCACCAAGACCGTCGCCGCCCAGAACATGGCCCGCCGCGCCGACAAGCTGCTGTCGGGGCTGGAGGCGGTGCGGCAGTCCGACAAGGTCGCCAAGCTGCGCTTCCCCGACCCCGCGCCGTGCGGCAAGACGCCCCTGACCGCCGAGGGCCTGTCCAAGTCGTACGGCTCGCTGGAGATCTTCACCGACGTCGACCTGGCCATCGACAAGGGCTCCCGGGTCGTCATCCTGGGCCTCAACGGCGCCGGTAAGACGACGCTGCTGCGGCTGCTGGCGGGCGTCGAGCAGCCCGACACCGGGGAGGTCGTGCCCGGGCACGGCCTCAAGCTCGGCTACTACGCCCAGGAGCACGAGACCCTCGACCCCGACCGGACCGTGCTGGAGAACATGCGCTCGTCGGCGCCCGACATGGACCTGGTCGCCGTCCGCAAGATCCTCGGCTCGTTCCTCTTCTCCGGCGACGACGTCGACAAGCCCGCCGGCGTGCTGTCCGGCGGCGAGAAGACCCGGCTGGCGCTCGCCACCCTCGTCGTCTCCAGCGCCAACGTGCTGCTGCTCGACGAGCCCACCAACAACCTCGACCCGGCCAGCCGCGAGGAGATCCTCGGCGCGCTGCGCACCTTCACGGGCGCGGTCGTCCTCGTCACCCACGACGAGGGCGCGGTGGAGGCGCTGCAGCCGGAGCGGATCATCCTCCTGCCCGACGGCGTCGAGGACCTGTGGGGCCAGGACTACGCCGACCTCGTCACGCTCGCCTGATCCTTCCGGTGCCCGCTGCCGATCATCCGTGTGGATCACTCCACTGGATCATTCGGCCGACGGGTGATCCTTCATCTGTGTGAGACCGGCTCGTACACCGGCGCGGGAACGTGCGAAATACCGGACGTAGGAATGGATCAGCCGCGTCACATGGGGAAACTCCTTACCGGCCCGGGTGACCTGCCTTTTCTCCGCCGCGCTCCGGAGGGAGTCCGGGACGGCCCGGCGGAATGCCGGATTCCACTTGCCCGGCGCCGGGTGTCCGCGTCAACGGCGCGCCAAATGTTGTCGCACGGACCTTGCCGAATGGGTGGCCAGGAAGTCTCCTAGGGGTGATCATGAGAGTCACAGAGCGCACTTCCCTAGAGGAGGCACGGGTGGCCGAGACTCTGAAGAAGGGCAGCCGGGTGACCGGCGCCGCGCGCGAGAAGCTCGCGGCAGACCTCAAGAAGAAGTACGACGGTGGAGCAAGCATCCGGGCGCTGGCCGAGGAGACCGGCCGCTCGTACGGCTTCGTCCACCGGATGCTCAGTGAGTCCGGCGTGACCCTGCGCGGTCGCGGCGGGGCGACACGGGGCAAGAAGGTTTCCACGGCCTGACACAGCCGGGCGCCCCGTGCGGCGGCTCGGAGTCGTGGCAGCACCACCCGGTCGCGGAAACGGCCGACCGGGTGGTTACTCTTCGGTAATCCAGACTGCGGATCGCCAGGAGGTGCCCGATGTCCGACCCCATTGTGTTGCTGGAACGTGACGGCGTACGACTCGTGACGGAGGATTCCGTCGCCACCGTCACGCTGTGCAACGCGGCCAAGCGCAACGCCCAGTCGCCCGCCATGTGGCGGGCGCTGGTCGAGGCCGGTCGTCTGCTCCCGGGCGGCGTACGGGTCGTCGTGCTCCGCGCGGAGGGCGTGTCCTTCTCCGCCGGGCTGGACCGTCAGGCCTTCACGCCTGAAGGGTTCGACGGCGAGCCGTCGTTCATCGACCTCGCACGGGCTCCCGAGGGCGAACTCGACGCCACGATCGCCGAGTACCAGGCGGCGTTCACCTGGTGGCGGCGGAACGACGTCGTCACCGTCGCCGCCGTGCAGGGGCACGCCATCGGAGCGGGTTTCCAGTTGGCCCTCGCCTGCGACCTGCGCGTCGTCGCCGACGACGTGCAGTTCGCCATGCGCGAGACCAGCCTGGGCCTGGTCCCCGACCTCGCCGGCACCAAGCCGCTGACCGAACTGGTCGGCTACGCCCGGGCGCTGGAGATCTGCGCCACGGGCCGCTTCGTCGGCGCCGAGGAGGCCTGTGCCAGCGGCCTGGCCAACGTCGCCGTCCCGGCCGCGGAACTGGACGCCACGGTCAAGGACCTGGTGGGCGCCCTGCTGGCCGCGCCACGCGACGCGGTGATCGAGACCAAGGCCCTGCTCCGCGAGGCCGCCGGCCGTTCGTACGACGCGCAGCGGGTGGCCGAACGCGCCGCGCAGGGCCGCCGGCTGCGGGACCTGGCGGGCGTGGGGGAGTAACGCCCCGACCGGGCGCGCGCACCGGACCGGGCGCCCGGCGCCGACGGCGTCCGCGCGCCGCTCCGCGGCCGCGGTGTCGCGGGCCGGGTCCCGGTGGCTCAGCGCTCGGCGATGTCGGTGACCACGACGGTCGTGATCTCCTGCGTCACGGCCGTCACCGCCGTGGCCACCGCCCGCCCGACGTCCAGGGCACGGTGACCCGCGTCCACCGCGATCTGCACCTGTGACGGATGCCGCCTGCCGCCCAGTCGCGAGGTCAGCCCGGCCACCCCGGGCACCGCCGCCGCGACGCGGCCCGCGGTGGTGGCGGTTCGCCCGCCCTCCGGCGGGTCGTCGGCGTCCGCGGGGTGCGCCGCCGACGGTCCGCCCTCCTCCAGCAGTCCGGTGACGGTCAGGTCGACCGCCTCCGGCTCCAGACCGACGCCCTCGGTCGCCGCCTCCCACAGCGCGTCGCGCAGCCGTCCGGCCGACTCGGGCAGCGGAAGCTCCGGGGTGGCCTCGAAGCCGGCCTCCACCCGCAGCGGCCGCCTCGGCAGCGCCCCGGACGGCGCCGACTCCGGCAGCACCGTTGTCGCGTTTCCGGGCTCCCCGTCCTGTGGTCCGTCGGGTGCGTCCCGTCCGTCAGGTCCGTCCGCCGTGCCGATGCGCAGGGTGCCCAGGCGGATCCCGGGCACCGCGTCGGCGGCCGCGCGCAGCACCCCGGCCGCCGCCCGCTCGGTGACCCACACCGTGTCCCCGGGCCCGCCGAGGGGGAGCACCCGGCCGTGCCCGAGCTGCCGGCGTACCGCACGAGCCAGCCGGTCCGCGGTCATCGGCCGTCGCCTCCCTCCACCGCGCGCGTCCGCGCGGACCGCCATCCTGGCCCTGATCGCTGCATCCTCACGGCGCGACGGGGCATGCCCACATAGTGTGGTGCACGGAGCAGCCCGTACCGCTCCCGCCATCGGAATCCCGAAGGGAAGAGGTGCGATGACCGACACCGCGCAGCAGCCGGAGGGGCGGGGCCGGACCCTGGAGAAGGGGACCAGCCCGGCCGGCAACGCCACGTCAGGGCAGCGGCGGGCGCCCCTGGGCGATCCCGCGACGCGCGGGCGGACCACCATCGCGGACGGCGTGGTCGAGAAGATCGCCGGGCTTGCGGCGCGTGACGTGGAGGGCGTGCACGCCCTCGGTTCCGGGGTCTCCCGCGGTTTCGGTGCGGTCCGCGACCGGGTGCCCGGCGGCAAGTCCGTGACCCGGGGCGTCCGGGCCGAGGTGGGCGAGGTGCAGGCCGCCCTCGACCTCGACGTCGTCGTGGACTACGGGGTCTCGATCGTGGCGGTCGCGCACGGGGTGCGCGAGAACGTCATCGCGGCCGTTGAGCGGATGACCGGCCTCGAGGTCATCGAGGTCAACATCGCGGTGGGCGACGTCAAGCTGCCCGAGGACACGGACGACGACGACCAGGAGCAGCGGGTCCAGTGACGGGCCCCGGGCGGGAAACAGGGAGCGGACGATGAGCATGGCCGTGCTCGGCTTGATCGTCGGGATGGCGCTCGGATTCGCCGGGTACTTCGGTGGGTTCGCGGCCTTCCTGCTCGTGGCGGCGCTCGGCGCCGTCGGGTTCGTCGTCGGCCGGTTCCTCGACGGCGACCTGGAACCAGGGGAGTTCTTCCGCAGCCGTGACCGGAGGCGGTGAGCCCCCGGATGACGACCGCGGTGCCGACGCCGGCGTCCTCCGTTCCGCCGCCCCTCGTCCCCGGCGAGCGCGGTTCGCTCCGCCTCGCCGACCGCGTGCTGGCGAAGATCGCCTCCCAGGCGGCCCGCGAGGCGCTGGCCGACGCCCCCGGCAGGGAGTACGTGCCGCGCGGGGCGCGCCCCCAGGCCGGCGTCTCCGTCCACCGCGAGCAGGTGTACGTACGGCTCTCCGTCGAACTCGGCTACCCGGTGGACATCGCCGCGGTGTGCCGCGCGGTGCGCCGTCATGTCGCGGTCCGGGTCGAGGAGTTGACCGGCGTCGTGGTCTTCGGGGTGACCGTGGAGGTCGAGCGGCTGCACTCACGGGCCAGCCACATCGTGGAGGAGGCGAGGGTCCGGTGAGCGACCTCGGCCCGGCACCCCTGCCGCCGACCGGACGGCCGCCGTACGGCTCCCGCCCGCGGCGCTTCTGGTCCCCGCGCCGCCTCCCGGCCGCGATCACCGCCGCCCTCCTGGCCGCCGCGGCCGGGCTGCTGCTGTACGACGTCGCCGCGGTGCGCGCCGGACGGCCCGGGATGGCCTGGCGCCGGATCCTCGCGGACGAACTGGCCACCCGCCCCATGGACGACCCGTGGATCCTGGCCGGGGCCTGTGTGGCGGTCCTGCTCGGCCTGTGGCTGCTCGTCCTCGCCGTCACTCCGGGGCTGCGCGACGTGCTCGCCATGCGCGCCGGAACGGCGCCCGTACGGGCCGGACTCGACCGCCACGCCGCCGAACTCACCCTGCGCGACCGCGCGGTGGAGGTCTCCGGGGTGCGTTCGGCGCGCGTCACGGTGACCCGCCGCACCGCCACCGTGCGCGCCGTGATCGCCTTCCGGGAGACGGAGGCGGTCCGCGCCGATCTGGCGTCCTCCCTGGCCGACGCCATGGAACAGCTGGGCCTGGCCCGGCCGCTGGGCCTCGCGCTGCACGTCCGCCGCATGGAAGAGGGGTGAGGCGCGGTGCGCGCCACCGTCAATCGTGTCGTCCTCGCCCTCGTCGGGCTGGCCCTGGTGCTCGCCGGCGCCGCCGTGCTGTGCTCCGCGACGGGCCTGCTGCGCCGCCCGTACACCGGGCGGGACGACGTGCTGCTCAGCGGGGGCGACCGGAGCCGCTACGAGGACTCCTCGTGGTGGTGGCCCGTCGTGATCGGCGTGCTGGCGCTGCTCGTGCTGGGCGCCCTGTGGTGGCTGCTCGCCCAGGTGCGCGACCGCAGGCTGCGCCGGCTGGCGGTGGACGCCGACGACGACGGTGTGGCCCTGCTGCGCGGCCGCGCACTGGAGGAGATCATCGCCGCCGACGCCGAGCAGCTCCACGGCGTCGACCATGCCACCACCGCGCTCATGGGCACGCCCACCGCGCCCCGCGCCCGGCTGCAGCTCGCGCTGTCCCCGCATGCCGTCCCCGGCGACGTCCTCGCCGGGCTCGACTCCGCCGTCCTGGACCGCGCCCGCGTCAGCGCCGGCCTCCCCCGGCTCCCCGCCGAGGCGCGCCTGCGCGCCGTCAGCCACCGGGCCGCCCGCGTCAGCTGACCGCGCCGGTGCGCGACGGACTGCGCGACGGACGGGGCGGCGGGGCGCGCCGCTAGAAGCCGCCGCGCGCCCCGCCGTCCACCGGGAGCATGACCCCCGTCAGGTAGGACGCCGCGGGCGACAGCAGGAAGGCGGCGGTTCGTCCGAACTCCTGCGGGGTGCCGTAGCGGCGCAGCGGGATGCGCTCGCTGAGCCGGGCGCGGGCGGCGTCCGCGTCCCCGGTGAGGGCGTCGAGCTCGCGGACGCGGTCGGTGTCGATCCGGGCGGGCAGCAGCCCCACCACGCGGATGCCGCGCGGTCCCAGTTCGTTGGCCAGGCTCTTGGCGTAGCCGGCCAGGCCCGGCCGCAGGCCGTTGGAGACCACGAGCCCGGGGATCGGCTCGTGCACCGAGCCCGAGAGCACGAAGCCGATGACGCCGCCCTCGCCGAGCTCGTCGGCGGCCGCCCGGGACAGCCGTACGGCACCGAGGAAGACGGACTCGAACGCGTCCCGCCACTGGTCGTCGCCGATGACGTCGGCGCCGCCCGCCGGCGGCCCGCCGACGCTGATGAGGAAGCCGTCGAGCCTGCCGAACGCCCGGCGGGCGGCGGCGACCAGCCGCTCCGGCGCCTGGGGCCCGGCGTTGTCCGCGACGACGCCGGTCGCCCGCTCCGCGCCGCCGAGCGCCGCCACGGCGGCGGCCACCGACTCCTCGTGCCGGCCGCTGACGACCACCCGCGCGCCGTCCGCCACCAGTTCCCGTGCGGCGGCGAAGCCCAGCCCGCGGGTCCCGCCCGTGACGACGTACACCCTGTCCTTCAGCCCGAGGTCCATGGCGTCATCGTGCCCCATCGCGGCCGGAGAGGGTGAGCGCGGTGTTGACCAGGCCGATGTGGCTGAACGCCTGCGGGAAGTTGCCCAGCTGGCGCCGGTCGACCGGGTCCCATTCCTCCGCCAGCAGGCCGACGTCGTTGCGCAGGCCCAGCAGCCGCTCGAACAGCTCGCGCGCCTCGTCGGTGCGGCCGATCCGGTGCAGCGCGTCGGCGAGCCAGAACGAGCAGGCCAGGAAGGCGCCTTCGCCGCCGGGCAGCCCGTCCACGCTGCTGTCCTCCAGGGTGTAGCGGCGTACGAAGCCGCCGTGGTCCAGCTCGCGGCGCACCGCCTCCACCGTGCCGACCACCCGGCTGTCGCTGACGGGGAGGAAGCCCACCTGCGGGATCAGCAGGGTCGCCGCGTCCAGTTCCTTGGAGCCGTAGTACTGCGTGAAGGTGTTGCGCTCGCGGTCGAAGCCCTTGCGGCACACCTCCCGGTGCACCTCGCTGCGCATCGCCCGCCAGGAGTCCGCGTCACCGGAAAGGTGCGGCTGCCCCTCCAGGGTGCGCACCGCCCGGTCGGCGGCCGCCCAGGCCATCACCTTGGAGTGCACGAAGTGCCGCCGGTCGCCGCGCACCTCCCACAGGCCCTCGTCGGGTTCGTGCCACTTGGACTCCAGGAAGTCCATCAGCGTGCGCTGCACCGCCCAGGCGTGGGGCTCGTCGCGCAGCCCGAAGCTGCGGGCCAGGAAGAGCGAGTCCAGGACCTCGCCGTAGACGTCGAGCTGGAGCTGCTTGGCGGCGGCGTTCCCGGTCCGCACCGGCAGGGACGCCTCGTACCCGGCGAGCCAGTCCAGCTCCTCCTCCGGCAGCCGGCGCTCACCGGCCAGCCCGTACATGATCTGCAGGTCGGCGGGGTCGCCGGCGACGGCGCGCAGCAGCCAGTCGCGCCAGTGGTAGGCCTCCTTGAGGTAGCCGGTCTCCACCAGCACGTTCAAGGTGAGCGTCGCGTCGCGCAGCCAGCAGAAGCGGTAGTCCCAGTTCCGAACCCCGCGGATCTCCTCGGGCAGCGAGGAGGTCGCCGCCGCGACGATGCCGCCGCTGGGCGCGTACGTGAGCGCCTTGAGGGTGATCAGCGAGCGCAGCACCGCGTCCCGCCAGGGACCGTCGTAGCGGCACTTGGCCGACCAGGACTCCCAGTCCGCGCAACTCTGCTCCAGTGCCCGGAAGGGGTCGATCAGGCGCGGCCGGCTCTCGTGGGAGGGGTGCCAGGTCAGGACGAAGGCGATCCGCTCGCCCTCGGCGACGGTGAAGTCGGCGTGGGTGGCGAAGCCCCGGCCGTACATGGGCACCTGCGGCTCGGCGCGCAGCCACACCGAGTCCGGCCCGGCGATCGCGACGCGGTGGCCGTCGGTGCGGCGCATCCAGGGGACGACCCGCCCGTAGTCGAAGCGCAGCCGCAGCTCGCTGCTCATGGCGACGTGTCCGCGCACGCCCTCGACGATGCGCATGACGTCCGGTGCGCGATCGCGCTGCGGCATGAAGTCGATCACCTTGGCGGTGCCGTCGCGGGTCTCCCACACGCTCTCCAGCACCAGGGTGCCCTCGCGGTACGAGCGGCGCGTGCACGGCTCCTCGTCCCAGGCGGAGGCCGGGGCGATCCGCCAGGTACCGTTGTCCTCGTCGCCCAGCAGCGCGGCGAAGCAGGCGCCGGAGTCGAAGCGGGGCAGGCACAGCCAGTCGATGGAGCCGCTCCTGGAGATCAGCGCGACGGTTTGCAGGTCACCGATGACCGCGTAGTCCTCGATCAGTGCCGCCACGGTCGGCCTCCGTCTCTCCCGCTACGAGGGTCCCCGCTCTACGAGGGTGCCCCCGGCACTAGGGCGACGCGACCGCAGCGGCGGCCGGCTCGGCCGTGGTGCTCTCCTGCGCCGCCGCGTCGCGGGCGGCGAGCCGCTCCCGCCGCTCCCGGCGGACGAGGATGACCCAGCCGACCGGCACCATGGCGGTGAACAGCCACCACTGGATCGCATACCCCATGTGCATGCCGATGCTGCCGTGGTCGGGATCCGGGATCAGCTCGGGCTGCCGCCCGGAGGGCTTGGGGGAGGTCGCCACCAGCTCGATGTAGCCGCCGACCGGCCGCTCCGCCGCGGGCAGGTCCCTGGCCACCATCCCGCTGTTGATCAGCATGATCATGCGGTCGGGCAGCCCGCCCTTGTTCCTGATGCCGGTCGCCGCGGTGGTCTCGTCCGGGCGCAGCCGGCCGGTGACGGTGATCTCGCCGGACGGTGCCGCGGGGACCTCGGGGAACGTGGTCAGGTCGGTGCCGGCGGGAATCCAGCCCCGGTTGACCAGCACCGACCGGCCGTCGGCCAGGACCAGCGGGGTGATCACGTGGTAGCCGATGCTGTCCCCGTCGGCGGCGGTGCGCTGGCGGGCGACGACCTCGTGGGCGGTGTCGTAGTGCCCGGTCGCGGTGACCGTGCGGTAGATCTGCCGCTTCGGCACGGCCGTGCCGGGGGCGGTCAGGGACTCCACCGGGACGGGCTCCGCCTCGAGGTTGTCCGCGATCAGGTGGTTGCTGGCCACCCGGCGCTCGTGCCGGTGCAGCTGCCAGAAGCCCAGCTCGACCATGGCGGGCATCAGGAGCAGTGCGATGAGGGTGAGGATCACCCACTGCCGGGACAACAGGAAGCGGTACACCCCATGACCGTACAACTCGGTCGCGGGGCGCCTTCCGGAGGGGTCGGACGGTGCCCGGGCGCGGCCACCGGGATCAGCCGCCGCCGGGCAGCGAGCCGACCCGGTCGACGATGCCGCTGCGGCCCTCCGCCTTGGAGCAGTGGCCGCCGCAGTACCAGTGGCCGTCGACCTCGACCCCGTGGCCGACGATCCGTACCCGGCAGTGCTCGCAGATGGGCGCCATCCGGTGGATCGCGCACTCGAAGCTGTCGAAGACGTGCACGGCCCCCTGGGCGTGCACTTCGAAGCTCATCACGTAGTCGTTTCCGCATACTTCGCATCGGGCCATGAGGCCCAGGGTGCGGGCCGGGCCCTGGCGCGGCAATCGGTGACCGGGTGCGTCGCGGGCGCACCACTCGAACGGAGGCGTCAGCCGTGCACGTCCGGCGCGGGGGCGACGTCCCGCAGCAACTCGGCGAAGCGGCGCTCGTCGACGACCGGGGTGCCGAGCTGCCGGGCCCGTACGGCCTTCGTGGTGAGCGAGTCGGGGTCGTTGGTCACCAGGAGGCTGGTCAGCCGGCTCACGGAGGACGACACGTGCAGACCCGCCTCGGTGGCGCGGTCCTCCAGCAGTTCGCGGTCGATGCCCGTGTCGCCCGAAAAGGCGACCCGCATCCCCTGGACCAGCGGTCCGCCGGACTCCAGCCGCCCCGGGTTGGGATAGGGGCAGGCCGGCCGCTTCCGCGAGGTCCGCCAGTTCATCGGCCGGTACGTGCTGCGGTAGCCCGCGGAGACCGACTGCCGGGGGACGGCCGTGTCGATCCACTCCGTCAGGGGACGGCAGGCGTGCAGCGGCAACTGCAGTCCGCCCGCCGCGGCCTGCCGCAGGCTGGGGCGGAACACCTCCGCCAGCACGCGCGCGTCGTCCAGGGCGTGGTGGGCGCGCTGCTGGACGACGCCGAAGTGCGCGGCCAGGGACTCCAGCTTGTGGTTGGCCAGCGGCAGCCCCAGCGCCTTGGAGAGCACGATGGTGCACAGCCGGTGCTCCACCGGCGCCACGGTGCCCGCCCGCGCGAACTCCCGGGCGAGCATGGACCAGTCGAAGACCGCGTTGTGGGCGACGAACACCCGGCCCGACAGCCGGTCCGCGAGCTCGGCGGCGACCTCGCCGAAGAGCGGGGCGTCGGCCAGCATGGCCGAGGTGAGGCCGTGGATCCACACCGGGCCCGGGTCACGCTGCGGGTTGACGGGGGTGTACCAGTGGTCCTCCACCTCGCCGCGCGCGTCCAGCCGGTAGACGGCCGCGGACACTATCCGGTCGTCGCGGCCGAGGCCGGTGGTCTCGACGTCCACGACGGCGTATCCGTCGGGGTAGGCCTCTGGCCACGACGGGTGCGGAAGCTGGGGCGCGTGCATGGAGGAACACAATACGGGCGGCCACCGACAGTGCCCGCCGTCACCCGTCCCTGGCGCACCGTCGGATCCCGCCGGGGACGGGTCGGCCGCGGCGGCGCGCGGGGCCCGCCGCGCGCGGCCTCCGTGGGTCAACCATCAATCGCGCGGACCCGGTTGGGCCGTCGCCCCTCCGAGGCGGCCGGCCCGGCGTGATCCCGCGGGTACCCCCGGGTAGAACCGATCGGTAACGACCTCTAGCCCGGGCCGCCGCACGCCCTTAAGGTGCGCGCATGCCGCAACTGCCCGATGCCGTGATGTGGTCCATACCCGCGTTCGTGCTGCTCACCGTCCTGGAGCTGATCAGCTACCGGATCCATCCGGACGAGGACGCCGCCGGCTACGCCGCCAAGGACACCGCGACGAGCCTGTCGATGGGACTCGGCAGCCTGTTCTTCGACTTCCTCTGGAAGATCCCGATCGTCGCGGTCTACACCGCTGTGTACGCGTTCACCCCGTTGCGGGTGCCCGTGGTGTGGTGGACGATCCCGCTGATGCTGCTCGCGCAGGACTTCCTCTACTACTGGCAGCACCGCGGCCACCACGTGGTCCGCATCCTGTGGGCGTCCCACGTGGTGCACCACTCCAGCCGGAAGTTCAACCTCTCCACCGCGCTGCGCCAGCCCTGGACCGGCATGACGTCGTGGGTGTTCTACCTGCCGATGATCGTCTGCGGGGTGCACCCGGCGGCACTGGCCTTCTGCTCCTCGCTCAACCTCGTCTACCAGTTCTGGATCCACACCGAGCGCGTCGACAAGCTCCCCCGCCCGGTGGAGTTCGTCCTCAACACGCCCTCGCACCACCGCGTGCACCACGCCTCGCAGGGCGGCTACCTGGACCGCAACTTCGGCGGCATCCTGATCGTCTGGGACCGGCTGTTCGGTTCCTTCGCGGCGGAGGTGCAGCGCCCGGTCTTCGGACTCACCAAGAACATCACCACGTTCAACCCGTTGCGCGTGGCCACCCACGAGTACGCCGCGATCGCCCGGGACGTGGCCGCCGCCCGCACCTGGCGGGACCGAGCGGGCCACGTCCTGCGCGGTCCCGGCTGGCGGCCGCGGGGCGAGGAGCCGGCGGCGTGACCCGGGAGCGCGCCGCCCGCGCGGCACTGGCCGTCTTCGCGGTGGTGGCCGCGGTCCACCTGGCCGCCCAGCTCGCGGGGTCGGTGACGGCCGACCACCTCACCAAGCCCGTCCTGGTGCCGCTGCTCGCGGTCTGCGCGGCACTGCGGGGCGGCCCCCGGCTGCTGGTCGCCGCGCTGCTGTGCGGCTGGGCCGGGGACGTGCTGCTGCAGCTCGACGGGGACACGTCCTTCCTCGCCGGGATGGGCGCCTTCGCGGCCGGGCACGTCTGTTACCTCACACTTTTCGCCGCCCGCGGAGCGTTCTCCGACCGGCGGCGCGCCGCCGCGACGGCGGCCGGCTACACGGTCGTGTGGGTCGCCGCGCTCGTCGTGGTGTGGCCGGGCCTGCCCTCCGGGCTGCGGATCCCGGTCGCCGCGTACAGCCTGCTGCTGACGGCGATGGCGGCCGGTGCGGCCGCGCTCGGCCCGCGGGCGACGGCGGTGGGCGGGGCGCTGTTCCTGCTCTCCGACACCCTGCTCGCGACCAGGCTCGCCGACCTCGCGCAGCTCCCGGCGGCCGACTTCTGGATCATGCTCACCTATCTCGGGGCGCAGTCCCTGCTCGCCACCGGCCGGTACGGTGGTACGACCCCATTCGTACGACCAGCGAGGACGACCACCGTATGCGCGCCACCGTGATCCACGCCCCCCACTACATACGGGTGGAGGAGGTGCCGGACCCGGCGGTCCGGCAGCCCACCGACGCGGTGGTGCGCGTGGTGCTGGCCTGCATCTGCGGCAGCGACCTGTGGGCGTACCGCGGCGAGTCGGCCCGGCAGCCGGGACAGCGCATCGGGCACGAGTTCCTCGGCGTCGTGGAGGAGACCGGCTCCGAGGTGTCCGGGCTCACGCCGGGCGACCTGGTCGTCTCGCCCTTCGTGTGGTCCGACGGCACGTGCGCCTACTGCGCGGAGGGTCTGACGACCTCCTGCCCGGCCGGCGGCTTCTGGGGCCAGGTCGGCTCCGACGGCGGCCAGGGCGAGGCCGTGCGCGTGCCGTTCGCGGACGCCACCCTCGTACGGCTGCCCGCCGAGGCGCTCTCCGACGACCGCCTGCTGGCCGGTCTGCTCACCCTCTCCGACGTGCTGGGCACCGGCCACCACGCCGCCGTCGGCGCCGGTGTGCGGCCCGGCGCCACGGTCGCGGTCGTCGGGGACGGCGCGGTCGGCCTGTGCGGTGTGCTGGCCGCCCGGCGGCTCGGCGCGGAGCGGATCATCGCGCTCGGCCGGCACGAGGCCCGTACCGCGATCGCCCGCACCTTCGGCGCCACCGACGTCGTCGCCGAGCGCGGCGAGGCCGCCGTCGCGGCGGTCCGCGAACTGACCGGCGGCCACGGCGCCCACGCGGTCATCGAGGCCGTCGGCACCGAGCAGTCGATGCGCACCGCCGTCGCCATCACCCGCGACGGCGGCGCCGTCGGCTACGTCGGCGTCCCGCACGGCAGCGGCACCGGCCTCGACCTGAGCGACATGTTCGACCGCAACGTCTCCCTGCGCGGCGGCGTCGCCCCGGTCCGCACCTACATCCCCGAACTGCTCCCGGACGTCCTCGACGGCACCATCGACCCGTCCCCGGTCTTCGACCTCACCGTCGGCCTGGACGGCGTCCCCGGCGGCTACAAGGCGATGGACGGGCGCACCGCGCTGAAGGTCCTCGTCAAGGCCTGACCGCTGCCCGGGCGGCGGAACGCCCGGACAGCGGAACGCCCGGCGGGGATCCCGCCGGGCGTTCCTCGTCTCACGCGGGGCGCGTCACTTCGTGACGGCGTCCAGGGCGTCGACGACGCCGTGGCCGTAGAAGCTGGTCACGTGCCGGCCGGCGGTGCAGGTGGCGTCCTGCACGCCATTGCCGTCCGGGTCGTACAGACCCGTCGGGCAACCCGGGTCGTCGGCCTGGGCCTTGAGCATCCACTGCAGCTGCTCCGGGGAGGCGTGCGGGTGGCGGCTCTTGATGAGCGCGGCGACGGCGGCCACGTGCGGGCTGGCCATCGACGTGCCCTGCAGGTAGCCATAGGTGTTGCCGGGCAGGGTGGACAGGATCCGCCCGTTGGCCGAGGGGGTGGCGGGGATCTGGTAGCGGTCGCCGCCGGGGCCCGCGACGTCGACGACGCCGAGACCGTAGCTGGAGTAGTACGACTTCAGCTTCTGCACACCGGTCGCGGAGACGGTGACGACGCCCGGCAGCTGGGTCGGGATGTCCCAGCAGACGTGCGGGTCGATGGTCCGGGTGACCGGGGTGGTGTCGTCGGGGCTCGTCGCGTCGACGATCGCGTCCGAGTCGAGGTCGTGGTTGGAGTTGCCCGCGGAGGCGACGTTCAGCACGCCCTTCTTGTGGGAGTACTGCGCGGCCCGGTTGACGGCGTCGACGATGGCCCGCTGGTCGGGGTCGCCGAAGCAGTTGTAGAGCCACGGGTCGATGTAGTAGCTGTTGTTGGTGATCTCGACGCCGTGGTCGGCGGCGAAGACGAAGGCGCAGACCACGCTCTCCGGGAAGAACAGCTGCGTGACGGGGTCGGCCACCTTGATGGAGGCGACCTTCACGCCCGGGGCCACACCGGCCACGCCGATCCCGTTGCGCGCCGCGGCGATCTCACCCGCGACGTGCGTGCCGTGGTAGGCGTCCGGGGTGTACGGGCGCCAGGCGCCGGGGCTGGTGTCGGCCTTGCCGCCCACGCAGTTGGCGGACTGCGAGGCGGAGAAGTTGGCGGTGAGGTCCGGGTGCGTGTCGTCGACGCCGGTGTCGATGACGGCGACGGTGACCTTGCGGCTGCCCGGGTTGATCCGGGCGGCCTTGTCGGCCCTGATGGCCGGCAGGTCCCACTGGTCCGGCTCCATCGGCTCCTGCGCGGCGGTGGCCGCGGACTTCGCCCGGGCGGCGTCGGCGGCCGTGATCTCCTGCACCGCGCCCAGCTCCGTCGTCGACGCCGTGGACAGCGCGGCCGTCCGGGTCGCCCCGGCGGTCTGCACACCGCGGACCTTGCGCATCTCGGAGGCGAACGCGGGGTTCGCCGAGTGGACGACGATCACGCCGATCCGGTCGTAGGTGGTGACGACGTCACCACCGTTGCGGGACACGGCCCGCTCCACGGACTTGATGGTTCCCCGGTCGGTCTTGGTGTTGACCACGTACGACAGCGTCGGGCCGTCGTACGCGGCACTGCCGCCGCCAGAGGCGGATCCGGCGGTGGCGGCCGAGGCGGCGTTCGGCAGGAAGGCGAGAGCACTCGCCACAGCGACACCGATCGGTATCGCGAAGGCGCGGCGCCGTCTTGGCAGTGGAGCCATGGGATCTCCAATCGTCCAAACGCCCGTCCTGGCGGCCGTGTTGCCCTTGGACGGGTACATGACGCTGGAAGCTATCGCCGCCGTCGGCGCGCTATCAATGGATTGGTAAAGAAAGCTCAAGTTCCGGTTGCCGAGGAACAACCAGTTTTCAACTACCGCCCCCTGTCGGCGGCCGTGGTCGCGCATCTACCATGCGCGGGTCCGATCTTTACGTGACGTAGCTCACGTCGGCGCCCCCGTGCGCCCACGCGGGTCGCGTCGCCTGTTCGTGCCCTCTCAAGCTCCGCCCCACAGGAGGCATCGTGGACCCCGCACGACCGTCGGCAAGCTCCGGTCCGCCGTCTGCCGACTCGTACGCCGAGGTGCAGGCGAGCGCGGAGTTCGCCCAACTGCGCCGCTCATACCGCTCGTTCGCGTTCCCGCTCACGGTCGCTTTCATCACCTGGTACCTGCTCTACGTCCTGCTGTCGAACTACGCCGGCGGCTTCATGGACACCAAGGTCGTGGGCCACATCAACGTGGCCCTCGTCTTCGGGCTCGCGCAGTTCGCCACCACCTTCGGGATCGCCGTGTGGTACTCCCGGCACGCGAACGCCAAGCTCGACGCCCGCGCGGACGCCATCAAGGCGAGCCTGGAAGGCCCTGGCCCCCAGGGCACCGACGACACCGAGAGCACGGAGGCCACCGCATGACCGCGCTGCACACCACGGGAGTCCAGGTGGTCGCGGTCGGCGCGAGCGAACACCGACCGCTCATCATCACCCTGTTCTCGGTCTTCGTCGTCGCGACGCTCGGCATCACCGTCTGGGCCGGCCGCCAGACCAAGGACGCCACCGACTTCTACGCCGGCGGCCGTTCTTTCAGCGGCTTCCAGAACGGCCTGGCGATCTCCGGCGACTACATGTCGGCCGCGTCCTTCCTGGGCATCGCGGGTTCGATCGCCCTCGTCGGCTACGACGGCTTCCTCTACTCGATCGGCTTCCTCGTCGCCTGGCTGGTGGCGCTGCTGCTGGTCGCCGAACCCCTGCGCAACTCCGGCCGGTTCACCATGGCCGACGCCCTCGCCTTCCGGCTGCGGCAGCGTCCGGTGCGCACGGCCGCGGGCATCTCGACCATCGTTGTCAGCATCTTCTACCTGCTGGCCCAGATGGTCGGCGCGGGCGCCCTGGTGGCCCTGCTGCTCGGCATCACCGGTGAGGGGCCGCGCCGCCTGATCGTCATCCTCGTCGGCGTCGTCATGGTGCTGTACGTGACCATCGGCGGCATGAAGGGCACCACCTGGGTGCAGATGGTCAAGGCGGTGCTGCTGATCGGCGGGACCCTGCTGATCACGTTCCTGGTCTTCGCCAAGTTCCACTGGAACCTGTCGTCGCTGCTCGGCGCCGCCGCGGAGAAGAGCGGCAAGGGCGCGGCCTTCCTGGAGCCGGGCCTGAAGTACGGCGTCACGGCCACCTCGAAGATCGACTTCATCTCGCTGGGCCTGGCCCTCGTGCTCGGCACCGCGGGCCTGCCGCACATCCTGATCCGCTTCTACACCGTGCCCACCGCCCGGGCCGCCCGTACCTCGGTGAACTGGGCGATCGGCATCATCGGCTGCTTCTACCTGATGACGATCGCGCTGGGCTTCGGGGCCGCCGCCCTGCTCACCCCGGAGACGATCACCACCTCCAACGCGGCCGGCAACACCGCGGCCCCGCTGCTCGCCCAGGAGATCGGCGGCGGCGCGGACTCCACGGGCGGCGCGATCCTGCTCGCCGTGATCTCCGCGGTCGCCTTCGCCACGATCCTGGCCGTGGTCGCGGGCCTCACCCTCGCCTCCTCGTCGTCCTTCGCGCACGACCTGTACGCCAACGTCATCCGCAAGGGCACGGCGAGCGAGAAGGAGGAGGTCGCGGCGGCGAAGATCGCGGCGGTCGCCATCGGGGCCGTGGCGATCCTGCTCGGCATCTTCGCGGGCAAGCTCAACATCGCCTTCCTGGTCGCCCTGGCCTTCGCCGTCGCGGCGTCCGCGAACCTGCCGACGCTCCTGTACAGCCTGTTCTGGAAGCGCTTCAACACCACCGGGGCGCTGTGGAGCATCTACGGCGGTCTGATCACCTCCGTGGTCCTGGTGGTCTTCTCGCCCGTGGTCTCGGGCAAGGAGACCGCGATGTTCCCCGGCGTGGACTTCCACTGGTTCCCGCTGGAGAACCCCGGGATCGTCTCCATCCCCGTCGGTTTCCTGCTCGGTGTGGTGGGCACGCTCCTGTCCAAGCCGGAAGAGGACGCCGACCGCAAGTACGCGGAGCTGGAGGTCCGCTCCCTCACCGGAGCCGGAGCGCATTAAACAGACTGTTGAACGTCGGTGCCGTCCCGTAGGCTGCGAAGTAACGGGACGGCACTGCCGTCCCACCGACCGGACCCTCAAAGGGAGGCGCGCCGTGCTGATCGACACCTACGGCCGGATCGCGACCGACCTGAGGGTCTCGCTGACCGACCGGTGCAATCTGCGGTGCACCTACTGCATGCCCGAGGAGGGCCTGCAGTGGCTCGGCAAGCCCGAACTGCTCACCGACGACGAGATCGTCCGGCTGGTGCGGATCGCCGTCACCACGCTCGGCGTCAAGGACGTCCGCTTCACCGGCGGCGAGCCCCTGCTCCGCCCCGGTCTGGTCGGGATCGTCGAGCGCTGCGCGGAGCTGGAGCCCCGCCCCAAGCTCTCCCTGACCACCAACGGCATAGGCCTCGCCCGTACCGCGCAGGCGCTGAGGGGGGCCGGTCTGGACCGGGTGAACGTCTCCCTGGACACCCTGCGTCCCGACGTCTTCCAGACCCTCACCCGCCGCAAGCGGCACGATGACGTCGTCCGCGGCCTGGAGGCCGCCCACGCCGCGGGACTGACCCCGGTCAAGGTCAACACCGTGCTGATGCGCGGCATCAACGACGACGAGGCCCCCGAGCTGCTGGCCTGGGCCCTGGAGCGCGACTACGAGCTGCGCTTCATCGAGCAGATGCCGCTCGACGCCCAGCACGGCTGGCAGCGCAGCGACATGGTCACCGCCCAGGAGATCCTGGAGAGCCTGCGGACCCGGTTCACGCTGACCGCCGAGCCCGACGCGGCCCGCGGTCACGCCCCCGCCGAGCGCTGGCTGGTGGACGGCGGGCCCGCCCGGGTCGGTGTGATCGCCTCCGTCACCCGGCCCTTCTGCAGGGCCTGCGACCGCACCCGGCTCACGGCCGACGGTCAGGTGCGCAACTGCCTCTTCGCGCGCGAGGAGACCGACCTGCGCGCGGCGCTCCGCTCCGGTGGCTCCGACGAGGAGGTCGCCGAACTCTGGCGGACCGCGATGTGGGGCAAGAAGGCCGGCTCCGGCCTGGACGACCCCACGTTCCTGCAGCCCGAGCGGCCCATGTCAGCCATCGGCGGCTGAGTTCGACTCCCACTCCTCGAAGGGCACGACGTCCTTCAGGAAGCCGCGGACGCCCAGGAACGACGAGAGGTGCTCGCGGTGCTCCTCGCACGCCAGCCAGGTCTTGCGGCGCTCGGGCGTGTGGATCTTCGGGTTGTTCCAGGCGAGCACCCACACGGCGGGGGCGCGGCAACCCTTGGCGGAGCAGATCGGGGATTCGTCGTTCACGAACCCCATCCAAACATGGCGACGCCGGGCAGCCACGGGGGGAGCCGCCCGGCGTCGGTCCGTCGCTCCGACGGGGGATGCGGAGCGCGTACGCAGTATGTCACGCGGAAAGGCCCGCAGTGCAGTGGATCCCCATGATTGATCTGAGGTTTTCTTGAGCTTCGGAGCGGCCCCTGAGCAGGCCCGGAGCGGTGGAAAGGTTCAGACCTGACCGGAGGGGGAGCGTCCGTCCTCTTCCGGGGTCCGCTCCGCCGGCAGCAGCGGTTCGCCGGGGCCGAGCGCCGGCCGTACGGGCGGCGCGATCCGGGCCGACGGCAGTCCGGGGGCGTTCTCCCGGCCCGCGTTGGCGATGACGACCGCGATGTACGGCAGCACCAGGCCGAGGACCAGCGCGATCCAGGCCAGCGGCGTCGAGACGTGCCACAGGACGACCGCCAGGATGAAGGACAGGGTGCGGACCGACATCGAGATGATGTAGCGCCGCTGCCTTCCGCGGACGTCGTCGGTGAGCCCTGCCGCGGTCCCGGTGATCCGGAAGACCTCGGTACCGCTCCGCTTCCGCATCACGTTCCACCACCTGCTCGAAACGCCGGAAGCCACCCGGTTCCGGCACTGTCCACGGTACGCCGTGGGTTTGCCGCAGAGGAGACCGGGGAGGCCGTCTGCGTGTGACAGCGCCCGCCGTACGGCGTATGGCCGCCTTCGGCATGCGGCGTACCCGGGCCACGCCGAGACTGGCCGCATGAACTGGTTCTGGGCGATCATCGTCGGCATCGTGCTCGGGTTCCTGGCGAAGCTGCTCCTGCCGGGGAGGCAGGACATCCCCTGGTGGCTCACCATCATCTGCGGCATCCTCGGCGCCTTCCTGGGCAACGCGGTCGCCGGATGGATCGGCGTCCGGCACACCGGTGGCATCGACTGGATCCGTCACGTGCTCCAGATCCTCGGCGCGATCCTCGTCGTCGCCGTGATCACCCCGCTGTGGGCCTCGATCCGCGGCAGGCGGCGGCGGACGGCCACCTGACGGGGGCGCCCCGCTCAGGGCTCACGGGACGTGCGGCCGCAGATGCGTCGGGGGCACCAGGTCGGTGAGCCACACGCCGTTGGCGCTCACCCGGAACTCGTGGCCCGCGGCCGCCAGTCCGGCCGCGTCCACCGCCAGCACCACCGGACGGCCGTGCCGCGCACCGACGCGCACGGCCGTCTCCACGTCCGCGGACAGGTGGACGTCCTGCCGGGACATCGGCTTGAGCCCCTCGCGCAGCACGGTCGGCAGGGTGGTGCTGGCCGTGCCGTGGAAGAGGACGGCCGGCGGCTCCGCCGGCGACAGCCCGAGGTCGACCTCCACCGAGTGCCCCTGACTGGCCCGGATCCGCCGCCCGTCCTCCGAGAACGCGTACCGCTTCTTGTTGTTGGTGGCCACGACGTGGTCGAGGTCGGTGCGCGAGAAGCGCCGGCCCGCCCGGCCGGACGCGGCGATCAGCTCGTCCACGTCCACCCAGCCGGACTCGTCCAGGGTGATCCCGATCGAGGCCGGGTCGTGCCGTAGCACCCGCGCCAGGAACTTCGAGACCTTGACCGTCTGCTTCTCGTCCATCGCCCCACCCATCGTCCTGGTCAGACCCCCTGGCTGACCGAGCTCATGTTGAAGTCCGGGACCCGCATGGCCGGGAACGCGGCCCGGGTGAACCAGTCGCTCCACTCGCGCGGCAGCGTCCGCTCGGTGCGGCCCACCTCGGTGGCCCGGCCCAGCAGGTCCACCGGCGACTCGTTGAACCGGAAGTTGTTGACCACTCCGGTCACCTCGCCGCCCTCCACCAGGTAGACCCCGTCCCGGGTCAGCCCGGTCAGCAGCAAGGTGGCCGGATCCACCTCGCGGATGTACCACAGGCAGGTCAGCAGCAGGCCGCGCTCGGTGTCCGCCACCATCTCCTCCAGCGACCGCTTGCCGCCGCCGTCCAGGATCAGGTTGCCCCCGGACGGCGTGAACGGCAGCCCGGTCAGACCGGCGCTGTGCCGCGTGGTGGACAGGCGGTTGAGCACGCCCTCGCGCACCCAGTCGGTCGCCTCGACGGGCAGCCCGTTGTCGAAGACCGACGCGGCGTCACCCGAGGCGTGCGCGATGACGAACGGCGCCGACTCCAGGCCCGGTTCGGCCGGGTCGCTGCGCAGCGTCAGCGGCAGTTCCGAGAGCTTCTCGCCGACCCGGGTGCCCCCGCCCGGCCGGCTGAAGACCGTACGGCCCTCCGCGGCGTCCCGGGCCGCCGCGCTCCACTGCTGGTAGATCACCAGGTCCGCCACGGCGGAGGGCGGCAGCAGCGTCTCGTACCGCCCGGCGGGCAGGTCGATCCGGCGCTCGGCCCAGGCCAGGCGCTGCGCCAGGTCGGCGTCGAGGGCTGCCGGGTCGACGTCGGTGAAGTCGCGGGTGCCGGCCCCGGCCCACGCCGAGCGCGACATGTCCTGCGACTTGGCGTTGAGCTCCAGGGTCCCGCTGGGCTGGTCGTGCCGGAGCCGCAGCCCCGAGGACGTGCCCAGGTAGGTGGAGGTGACGTAGTGGTAGGCGAACCCGTACAGCCGCCGGCCGCCGGCCCGGGCCGCGGCGAAGGACTCGCCGAGGGCGGGCGCGAAGGCGGCGAACACCTCGGAGGAGGTCTCGGCCGGCGGCTCGGTGAAGGAGGCGCTCGCCGGCACCCCCTCGACCAGCGGCTGGGCGTCCTCAGCGGGGCCGGCGGCGCGCGCGGCCGCCTCGGCCGCCCGCACCAGCGGCTCCAGTTCGTCCGCGGTGACCGCGGCGCGGGACACCACGCCCGAGGCGGTGCCCTGGGAGCCGTTCACCGTCGCGATCACCGTGAGGGTGCGGCCCCGCGTCACGCCGTTGGTGGTCAGCGCGTTGCCCGCCCAGCGCAGGTTGGCCGAGGACTCCTCGTCGGCGATGACGACGCAGCCGTCCGCCCGGGACAGTTCCAGGGCGCGCTCGACGATCTCGTGGGGCTTCGAAACGGAGCTCATCGACCGGCCTCCTGCGTGGTGTTGAGGATGTTGACGCCGCGGAAGAGCGCGGAGGGGCAGCCGTGCGAGACGGCGGCGACCTGACCCGGCTGGGCCTTGCCGCAGTTGAAGGCGCCGCCCAGGACGTAGGTCTGCGGCCCGCCGACGGCCTCCATGGAGCCCCAGAAGTCCGTGGTGGTGGCCTGGTAGGCGACGTCGCGCAGCTGCCCGGCCAGCCGGCCGTTCTCGATCCTGAAGAAGCGCTGGCCCGTGAACTGGAAGTTGTAGCGCTGCATGTCGATCGACCAGGAGCGGTCGCCCACGACGTAGATGCCGCGCTCGACGCCGCCGATCAGTTCCTGCGTCGACGGCCCGTCCGGCGCGGGCTGCAGCGACACGTTCGCCATCCGCTGCACCGGGACGTGGCCGGGGGAGTCCGCGTAGGCGCAGCCGTTGGAGCGCTCGAAGCCGGTGAGCCGGGCGATCCTGCGGTCGAGCTGGTAGCCGACCAGGACTCCGTCCTTGACCAGGTCCCAGGACTGCCCGGCCACGCCCTCGTCGTCGTAGCCGATGGTCGCCAGGCCGTGCTCGGCGGTGCGGTCACCGGTGACGTTCATGTGCGGGGAACCGTACTGCAGCGTGCCCAGCTGGTCGAAGGTCGCGAAGGAGGTGCCCGCGTAGGCGGCCTCGTAGCCCAGCGCACGGTCCAGCTCGGTGGCGTGGCCGATCGACTCGTGGATGGTCAGCCACAGGTTCGAGGGGTCGACCACGAGGTCGTACGAGCCCGCCTCCACCGAGGGCGCCGCCATCTTCTCGGCGAGCAGCCCGGGGATCTGCGCGAGCTCCGCGTCCCAGTCCCAGCCGGTGCCGGTCAGGTACTCCCAGCCGCGGCCGGCCGGCGGCGCCAGGGTGCGCATCGAGTCGAACTCCCCGGAACCCGGGTCCACCGCGACGGCGGTCAGCTCCGGGTGCACCCGCACCCGCTGCTGGGTCGTGGTCGTCCCCGCGGTGTCCGCGTAGAACTTGTTCTCGTGGACGGTCATCAGGGAGGCGTCGACGTGCGACACGCCGTCGGCGGCCAGCAGCCGCCCGCTCCACTCGGACAGCAGACCCGTCTTGTCGGCATCGGGCACCTCGAAGGGGTCGACCTCGTACGAGGAGACCCACACCCTGTCGGAGTGGACCGGCTCGGCCGCCAGCTCCACCCGCTCGTCGGAGCCCGCCGCGGCGATCACCTTGGCCGACAGCTTCGCCATCGCGACCGCCTGCCCGGCCACGCGCGCCGCGGCGTCCATCGTCAGGTCGACCCCGGAGGCGAAGCCCCACGCCCCGCCGTGCACCACGCGCACCGCATAGCCGACGTCCGTGGTGTCCGACGACCCGGACGCCCTGCCGTCGCGCAACCGCCACGAGGCGCTGCGCACCCGCTCGAGGCGGAAGTCCGCGTGCTCGGCACCCAGGGCGCGGGCGCGTGCCAGCGCCGCGTCCGCGAGCGCCCGCAGCGGCAGCGCCAGGAATGACTGATCGACCTCGTGGGGCACGACGGCCTCCCGTTCTGTCCAATCGTCAAGGTCTCCGCAGTGAATCATGCCGCTCCGACAATCCGCCCGCCTGCGGTTTTCTGTAGAGACTCGACAGCGACTCGCACACGCCCCTGTCGGGGGTCGATTCCCCGTACCGCGAGGTAGGCAGATAGTTTTCTGGAGTACCAGACCTCTAGGGAAAGGGTGATCCGTTGAGCCGCTCGGTTCTCGTCACCGGAGGAAACCGGGGCATCGGCCTCGCCATCGCCAGGGCGTTCGCCGACGCGGGCGACAAGGTCGCCGTCACCTACCGCTCGGGCGAGCCCCCGGAGGGGCTCTTCGCCGTCAAGTGCGACATCACCGACGGTGAGCAGGTCGAGCAGGCGTTCAAGGAGATCGAGGCCCAGCAGGGCGCGGTGGAGGTGCTGGTGGCGAACGCCGGCGTCACCCGCGACCAGCTGCTGCTGCGGATGTCCGACGACGACTTCACGTCCGTCGTGGACACCAACCTCACCGGCACCTTCCGCGTGGTCAAGGCCGCGTCGAGGAAGATGCTGCGCGCCCGCAAGGGCCGCATCGTGCTGATCTCCTCCGTGGTGGGGCTGCTCGGCTCGGCGGGCCAGGCGAACTACGCCGCGTCCAAGGCCGGCCTGGTCGGCTTCGCGCGCTCCCTCGCCCGTGAGCTGGGCTCGCGCAACATCACCGTCAACGTCGTCGCCCCCGGCTTCGTCGACACCGACATGACCCGTGTGCTCACCGACGAGCAGCGGAAGAACATCGTCAGCCAGGTCCCGCTGGCCCGCTACGCGCAGCCCGAGGAGATCGCCTCCTCGGTCCGCTTCCTCGCCTCCGACGAGGCGGCATACATCACCGGAGCCGTCATTCCCGTCGACGGCGGATTGGGTATGGGTCACTGAGCACCATGAGCGGAATCCTCGCTGGAAAGCGCATCCTCATCACCGGCGTGCTGATGGAGTCCTCCATCGCGTTCCACACCGCGAAGCTCGCCCAGGAACAGGGTGCCGAGATCATCCTCACGGCGTTCCCGCGGCCCACGCTGACCGAGCGCATCGCCAAGAAGCTGCCCAAGCCGGTCAAGGTCATCGAGCTCGACGTCACCAACGACGAGCAGCTGGCCTCCCTCGCCGACGTGGTCGGCGCGGAGCTGGGCGGCCTCGACGGCGTCGTGCACTCCATCGGCTTCGCGCCGCAGGACGCGCTCGGCGGCAACTTCCTCAACACGCCGTTCGAGTCCGTCGCCACCGCGATGCACGTCTCCGCGTACTCGCTGAAGTCGCTCACCATGGCCTGCCTGCC
The DNA here is from genome assembly GCF_033792805.1 of Streptomyces sp. PA03-1a. NCBI lineage: Bacteria > Bacillati > Actinomycetota > Actinomycetes > Kitasatosporales > Streptomycetaceae > Streptomyces > Streptomyces sp. PA03-1a. Next base: position 11,325 of record NZ_JARAVO010000039.1, on the reverse strand, counting down.
GCTGATGCAGGAGGGCGGTTCGGTCGTCGGCCTCACCTTCGACGCGCAGTTCGCCTGGCCCCAGTACGACTGGATGGGCCCGGCCAAGGCGGCGCTGGAGGCCACCTCCCGCTACATCGCCCGGGACCTGGGCAAGCAGAACATCCGCTGCAACCTGATCTCGGCCGGCCCGATCGGCTCCATGGCCGCCAAGTCCATCCCGGGCTTCGGTGAGCTGGCCGACGTCTGGAACCACCGGGCCCCGCTCGAGTGGGACCTCGCCGACCCCGAGCCGGCCGGCCGCGGTGTCGTCGCGCTGCTGAGCGACTGGTTCCCCAAGACCACGGGGGAGATCGTCCACGTCGACGGCGGTCTGCACGCGGTCGGCGCCTGATCGTACGGGCCCGTTCCGGCCCCTTCGCGTACGGCCTTGGTGCCGCCCTCGGGCGGCACCAAGGCCGTACGCGCGTTCGGGGCGCCGTCCCCCGTTCGGCCCAGCAGACCGGGTGGCCGGACCCCCCGGGCCGGGAGGATGGCTGTGCGGGGGCCCGGGGGTGAGCGGAGGGAGGGCGTCGATCGTGCGTCCCTACGTATGCGCCGCGGCGGTGGTCGCGGCGCTCGCCGCGGGTGTGGGCCCGGCGGCCGCGGCGGCGGGGGCCGCGGCCCGGCTTCCGGACGTCGCGCAGTGCCGGACCTCGGTGCAGGGCAGCGAGGGCGTCGCCGTGTGCTTCAATCCCGACCCCGACCTGGACCGCGTGCAGCTGCACATCGAGTGCCTCCAGTGGTGGGACCCGGACGTCGACGGAGCCCCCGTCCCGGTCGGACCCGCGCAGACCGTCACGCTCAGCGACCGCTGCTGGAAGGAGATCCAGGAGGTCTGGGTCACCGGGACGCTGGACTGAAGCGGCAGCTGAAGGCGTGCGCGGAGGCCTCGGCGGAAGCCGCCTCCTGATCGCCGGCCCGGATCGCCTCGACCAGGCGGGCGTGGTCCACGTACTGCTCGGCGCGCAGCTCCTCGCCGACGTCCGCGCGCAGGAAGGCGCGCAGCACCTCGCCGAGGTCGGCGTAGAGCTCGGCGACGACGTCGTTGTGCGAGGCCGCCACGACGGACAGGTGCAGCGCCGCGTCGGCGTCGACGAAGGCCTCGGTACGGCCCGACTCCCAGGCCCGTTCGCGCCGGGCCAAGGCCGCGTCCAGCTGCTTCAGGTCGCGGTCCGTCCGCCGCCGCGCGGCGAGCGCGGCCGCGGACGCCTCCAGGGCGCTGCGCAGCTCGGCCACGTGCCGCGGGTCGGCGTCGGCGAAGCGGCGGTGCATCACCCCGGCGAGCTCGCTGGTGGCCAGCACATAGGTGCCGGAGCCCTGCCGGATGTCGAGCAGTCCGTTGTGCGCGAGCGCCCGCACCGCCTCGCGGACGGTGTTGCGGGCCACCCCGAGCTGCTCGACCAGCTGGGTCTCGGTGGGGATCCGCGACCCCACCGGCCACTCACCGGAGGTGATCTGGGCGCGCAGCTGCGCGATCACCTGGTCGGCCAGGGCGGAGCGCCGGGGTGAGGTCAGGGGCATGGGGTCTCCTCAACATTCATCCCATCATTCTATGATGGTCGGCATGCGTGACGACGAAGCGACGCTCGACCCTGCCACGGAACGGGCCACCATGCCCGCACACCTTCCCCTCGCCGCGCAAGGCGTACGGCGCACCCGGATCCTGGTGGCGGTCGCGCTGGTGCTCGCCGCCCTCAATCTGCGGCCCGCCATCACCAGCCTCGGCGCCCTCCTGGAGGAGGTCCGCGACGGCCTGGGCATGAGCGGCACCGTCGCGGGCCTGCTCACCTCCGTCCCCGCGCTGTGCTTCGCCGTGTTCGGGGTGACCGCGCCCCGGCTGGCCCGCCGCCGCGGCCCCGGCGCCGTGGTCTGCGCGGGGCTGGTCGCGATCACCCTCGGGCTCTTCCTGCGTCCGTTCGCCGGCGGCACGGCGCTCTTCCTCGCCGCCAGCGCCCTCGCGCTCGGCGGCATAGCCGTCGGCAACGTCCTGATGCCCGTCGTCGTCAAGCGCTGGTTCCCGGACCGGGTGGGCACCATGACGGGGCTCTACTCGATGGCCCTGTCCCTGGGCACCGCCCTCGCCGCCGCGGCGACCGTCCCGGCGACCCGCGCCTTCGGCGGCGACTGGCGGCTCGGCCTCGCCGCCTGGGGCGTGATCGCCGCCGTCGCCGTACTGCCCTGGCTCGCCCTCGTCCGGGACCGGGACCACGCCCCCACGGCCCCCGCCGCCACCCCCGCAGCCCCGCCCGCGGAGCGGGCGCCCGCCGGCAGCATCGCCCGCAGCCGTACCGCCTGGGCACTCGCCGTCTACTTCGGGCTCCAGGCCACGGGCGCGTACATCACCATGGGGTGGCTGCCGCAGATCTTCCGCGACGCCGGGGTCTCCGCCTCCACCGCGGGCGTGCTGCTCGCCGTCACCATGGTGATGGGCGTACCGCTCTCCTTCGTGCTGCCCGCGCTCGCCGGCCGGATGCGGCACCAGGGCGGACTCGCCGTCGGCCTCGGCCTGTTCGGGATCGTCGGCTACGGCGGCCTGTGGGCGGCCCCGGCCGCCGCGCCCTGGGTGTGGGCCCTGCTGCTGGGCATCTCCAACTGCTCGTTCCCGCTCGCCCTCACCATGATCGGGATGCGCTCGCGCACCGGCGGCGGGGTGGTGCGGCTGTCGGCCTTCGCGCAGTGCACGGGCTACCTGCTCTCCATCCCCGGTCCGATCCTCGTCGGGGCCCTCTACCAGCACACCGGCGGCTGGGACCTGCCGGTGGCCTTCATGCTGGCCCTGCTGGTGCCGCAGATCGCCGCGGGCGTGGTCGCAGGCCGCGACCGCTCCGTGGAGGACGAGCTCTGACCACCCGCGTGCGCGGCCGCCACGGCCGGGTGCGAGACTGGGCCGCATGCCCGTGCTCGAGCCCGACCCCCCGCAGCCGCAGAAGAAGCTCCTGATCATCTTCGGCCTCATGATGGCCGTGCCCGCCCTCGTCGCGGTGATCGCGATCATCGGCGCCAAGTTCGGCTGACCTGCCACCCCGAGACCCGGGGTAGGGACAACCCCACCTCCCCTAGGGGGCCAGGGTCAGGGTCGAGTGGGTGGGCCACCCGATGGGCCCGGCGCCCGTCCTTCCGTAGCGTCGTGGTGCAAGGTCGGACACCGCTCCGGCACCCCGGCTGACCCACGGAGGCGTCCCGTGTCCCTGCAGGCTGTTCCCTCGCGTACCCCGCGAACCCGCGCCGCCCGCCCGGCGGTCGGGGGCGGCACGCAGACGCGCCTGCCGTGGTGGGCGCTCGCCCTGCCCGCACTCGCCTTCGTGGCGCTGCTCGCCCTGGTCGCCGGCCCCGGTGCCGCGGACGCCTCGGCCGCGGAGCCCGTCGGACAGCTCCTGCACGCGGTCGGCGAAGGGCTCCCGGGGCTCCTGCAGCACCTGCTGTGACGCTCCCGCGGCGATCCGTGATCCGTCCCGCAGCCCGCGCCTGGCGGCAGGATTTCTGGAAAGCTGAGGGTCATGAGCGCAGCTGCATCGCCCCGCCGGATCGTCCTGCTCCGGCATGCCAAAGCCGACTGGCCCGACGTCCCCGACCACGAGCGACCGCTGGCGGAACGGGGACGCAAGGAGGCCCCCGTCGCCGGCCGCAGGCTCGCCGAACTGGGGATCCCGTTCGAACTGACCCTCTGCTCCTCGGCCGCGCGCACCCGCGAGACGTGGAAGCTGGCCGCCCACGAACTCCCGCACCGCCCGCGGACCGTCTACGAGGAGCGCCTCTACGACGCCACCCTCGGTGACCTGATCGCCCTGCTCAACGAGACCCCGGAGGACGTCGACGACCTGCTGCTGGTGGGCCACAACCCGACCATCCACGCACTGGCCGACGCCCTCGCGGGGGAGAGCGACGGGGACGCCCGTGCGCGGATGAACCGCACCGGATTCCCGACGGCGGCCATCGCGGTGATCACCTTCTCCGGTCCGTGGAAGACGGTCGAGCACGGCGTCGGCCGCCTCGTCGACTTCTGGTCGCCGCACGACTGAGCCCGCAGCCGGCCGAGCCGCCGACACGCAGCGCCGCAGGGACCGTACGGAAAGGGCCCCGGAGCACCTGCTCCGGAGCCCTTTCCCTGCCCGTGGGTCCGCGCCGGTCAGGCCCCGGCGGGCGCGCCGTCCCCGGCGTCGGCCGACTCGACCTCCTCGCGCGTGATGCCCAGCAGGTAGAGCACGGTGTCCAGGAACGGCACGTTGACCGCGGCGTCCGCGGCCCGCCGCACCACCGGCTTGGCGTTGAAGGCGACCCCCAGGCCCGCCGCGTTGAGCATGTCCAGGTCGTTGGCGCCGTCGCCGATGGCGACGGTCTGGCTGAGCGGCACCCCGGCCTCCGCCGCGAAGCGCCGCAGCAACCGGGCCTTGCCCGCCCGGTCGACGATCTCGCCGGTCACCCGGCCGGTGAGCTTGCCGTCCACGATCTCCAGGGTGTTGGCGGCGGCGAAGTCCAGTCCCAGCCGCTCCTTGAGGTCGTCGGTGACCTGCGTGAAGCCCCCGGAGACCACGCCCACCTGGTAGCCCATCCGCTTGAGCGTGCGGATCAGCGTGCGGGCCCCGGCCGTCAGCCGCACCTCCTGGCGGACCTTGTCCACCACGGACTCGTCCAGCCCCTTGAGCAGGGCGACCCGCGCGTGCAGGGACTGCGCGAAGTCCAGTTCGCCGCGCATCGCCGCGGCCGTCACCTCGGCGACCTGGTCCTCGCAGCCCGCGTGCGCCGCGAAGAGCTCGATCACCTCGTCCTGGATGACGGTGGAGTCCACGTCCATGACCACCAGGCGCTGCGCCCGGCGCTGCAGGCCGGCCGAGACCACGGCCACGTCCACCCCGCGCTCGTGGGCCTCCAGGGCCAGCGCGGGACGCAGTGTGGCGGTGGCGACACCGGACACGGCGAACTCCACGGCCGTCACCGGGTACTTCGCGAGCCGGAAGATGCGGTCGATGTTGCCGCCGGTGCCGGTGATCCTGGCCGCTATGGCCGCAGTGGACTCCGCGGTCAGCGGGTGCCCCAGCACCGTCACGTGGGAGCGGCCCTCGCCGCGCGGCCGGTTGTCACCGATGCCGGAGATGATCTCGGCCTGCAGGCGCATCGACTCCGCCCACGCATGCACCGTCGCGCGCAGCTCGCCCTCCACCGAACGGCCCGCGGGGGCGGGCACCAGGGCGCAGAGCACGATGCGCCCACGGGTGACGACCTGCTCGATGTCGATGACGTTCACCTGGAAGCGGGCCAGCGTCTCGAAGAGCCCGGCGGTGATCCCCGGCCGGTCCTTCCCGAAGATCTTGACCAGCAGCGTCGGCACATTGGCGGCGGTGGCAGCGGTCGCCTGCGATGCGTCGTTCATGGTGCCTCCACCGTATCGGGCACCGCGCCCCGGACGGACATGTGTTCCGCCTGGCGGACACCGTCCGTGGTCAGCGGCGGCCTCCGGGCGCGCCGGGCGGCGGCGGGCCCTCGCGCGACGGGCCGGGCGGCGGCCCCGGAGGAGGCCCGGGCGGCCCGGGCGGCGGGGGCAGCGGCGCCCCGGTGACGGTCCGCGCGGAATGCGGCGCCTGGCCCTGCGGCGGGCGTCCCTGCGGCGGCGCCTGGCCCTGCGGGGGCTGCCGGTAGGGGTTGGGCCCGGCGTCCGGCCGGCCGTAACCGGCGCTCGGGATGTAGGGACCGGGCTGGTAGGCGATGCCCGGGTACGTGCGGGAGCTGCTCTCCCCGGCCGCCGCCTCGGCGGCCCGGCGCAGCGCGTACGGCGACACCCGGCGCCCTGCGGTGCCCGTCAGCAGGGCCAGCAGCGCCCCCGCGCCGCCCGCCACCGCCCCCCAGGCGGCGCCCAGCAGGAACGCCAGGGGAAGGCTGCCGTGCAGGTCGACGCCGGCGCCCACGGCGTCGAACCCGAAGACCGAGACGCCCGCGTTCACCGAGACCCCCGTCACCCACACCAGCAAGGGGAAGGCGACCGCCGTGACCAGGCCGAGCCGCACCGCGCAACGCCCCGCGTACCCGGCCCGCGTCGCCCCCCACAGCGGGGTGCGGGCCGCCGCCAGCGCCCCCGCCGCCAGCATCATCAGCGCCGCGGCGACGGTCAGCAGCCACACCCGCTGGTCGTACTCGGCCAGCCGGGCGGGCGTCACCGGCTCCGCCACGCTGGTCGACAGCAGCCGGTCCAGCGGATCCGGGAGCACCTTCGCCAGCTCCCCGGTGGCCGTGCCCCGCCAGGACACGAACAGCCCGAGCGGCACCGCAAGCCACACCCCGTTGGGCGCCCCCAGCAGGGTGGCCCCGGCGATCCGGCCGGGCTCGTCACCAGTCACCGCCGCGTACCCCGCGGCGGCGCAGCCCGCGACGACGGCCAGCAGCAGCACCCAGCGCAGCGCCGACGCGGCGGGCCGCACGGCCCGGTGCAGCCCTTCGAGGGCGGGCGGCAGCGGCGTACGGCGCGAGGTGAGCAGGGCCAGCAGCAGCAGGACCAGCACCCACAGCAGGCCGCCCAGCAGGGTGCGGCCGGTGGCGACGTGGAAGCTCACCGAGGCCTTGGCGTCGATCAGGTCCTGCAGCCCGTCCCCGAGCCCCCCGCCGATGTCACCGATGCCCGGGATCCCGTCCGTCAGGCCACCGCCCTTCCCCCCGCTCAGCGCGGCGCCGTCGAGGGCGATGGTGTCCTCCCCGGCCCAGGCGAGTGCGCCGAGCAGCGTCACGAAGAGCACCACCACCGCCCCGGCCCGCGCGGCGAGTTCACCCCCGGAGACGGTCAGCCCCGCACCGCGCAGCGACCGCAGGAACACCCAGGCCAGCAGCAGGGCCCCCACCAGGCCGACGCCCAGCGGCATGAGGTCGAGACGGCCCTCGCCGCCCGCACCGCCCAGCCCGAACACCGCGACGTCACCGGAGGGGACGACCTTGCCGCCCACCGCCATCGCGACCACGGCCGCCGTCATCGGCCCCAGCGAGCCCGCGGTGTCGGCACCGAGCAGGTGCAGCCCCAGCGCGGCGGCCCCCACCATCCCCAGGTACGCCCAGCTGACCGCGGCGACCGCGGAGAGCAGCACACCGCCCCAGGGGACCGGGCGCCCCGGGCGCGCGGGCGCGTTGGAAGGTGTGGAGGTGTACGCGGTCATGCCCGCCCCCGAGGTCTCGCGTCCGAACCGCCTGCGCTGCATGGTGCCCTGATCCGTCATGATCCGCACGGTTCATGGGCGGTTACCACTCTCCGGTGGTGTTTCGGCGCCGTCAACGGCTTCTCGGAAGAGGGTCCACATCACTCCCCTCGCGCGGCTTCCCGACGGGTGGGCGTGCCTGGAATGGTTCCTCCCGATGTTCGCAATCCCTAGACTCCCCCCATGGGGGATAACCCGGGGGACAACTTTGTGGGGCTTGGGGTGCCTGAACTCGTACTCGAACTGAACGGACAGACCTGGGCGCTCGATCCGGCCAGGTCCTACAGCCTCGGCCGGGATCCGCAGTCGGACGTCGTCCTCGACGACGCGCGGGTCTCCTGGCGGCACGCCACCATCCGCCGGGGCGAACGCGGTTGGGTCATCGAGGACCTCGGCAGCACCAACGGCACCTACGTCCAGGGCCAGCGCGTCCACGCCTACGACGTCGCCGCCGGGGCCGCCGTCAACCTCGGCAACGCCACCGACGGCCCGCGCCTGAGCTTCAGCGGCGGCGCCGCGGCCGGCGGTGACATCTACAGCGCCGACACCGCACTGGCCAAGCCGCAGCAGCAGGCCCGGCAGTCCGGCCCCGCCGCGCAGGGGACGCCCCACTCCGTCGCCCCGCCGCGGCAGGGCGGCTGGGGGAACGGGTCGTCCGCCGCGCACGTGCCGCAGCCCTCGCAGGCCCCGCGGCCGGACCAGCGCGCACCGCAGGCGCACATCCCGTCCCCGCACGGGCCGTCGGGCGCCTCCGGCGCGCCGCCCGTCTACGGCGACCGCAGCCCGACCACCTTCCACCACCTTGTGCTCGGCCGCGTCATGAAGATCGGCCGTGCCCTGGAGAACGACCTGGTCGTCTCCGACCTGCAGGTCTCGCGCTTCCACGCGGAGTTCCGCGCGCACCCCGACGGCCGCTACGAGATCGTCGACCTCGGCAGCCACAACGGCACGTACGTCAACGGCCAGCCGATACAGCGTCATCTGCTGGGCCCCAACGACATCGTGGGCGTCGGCCACTCCACCTTCCGGCTCGTCGGCGACCAGCTCGAGGAGTTCGTCGACACCGGCGAGATCTCCTTCTCCGCCCGCCGGCTCACCGTCCGCGTGCCGCAGGGCAGCACGACCAAGACCATCCTCAACGACGTCTCCTTCGGCGTCCCCGAGAAGTCGCTGGTCGCCGTCATCGGCCCGTCCGGCTCCGGCAAGTCGACGCTGCTGCGCGCCCTGACCGGCTACCGTCCGGCCGAAGAGGGCGAGGTGCTGTACGACAGCCGCAACCTCTACAAGCAGTTCGCCGAGCTGCGGCAGCGCATCGGCCTCGTCCCGCAGGACGACATCCTGCACAAGGAGCTGACGATCCGCAGGGCCCTGCGCTACGCGGCCAAGCTCCGCTTCCCCGGCGACACCAAGGCCGCCGAGCGCGAGGCCCGCATCGACGAGGTGCTGCGCGAGCTGAAGCTCGACGTGCACGCCGACAAGCGCGTCACCTCGCTCTCCGGCGGCCAGCGCAAGCGCGTCTCCGTCGCCCTGGAACTGCTCACCAAGCCCTCGCTGATCTTCCTGGACGAGCCCACCTCCGGCCTCGACCCGGGCATGGACCGCGACGTCATGAAGCTGCTGCGCGGCCTCGCCGACGACGGCCGCACCGTGCTCGTCGTGACCCACTCGGTGGCCGAACTCGCCCTGTGCGACAAGCTGCTGGTGATGGCGCCGGGCGGCGCGGTGGCCTACTTCGGCCCGCCCGAGGAGGCGCTGAACTTCTTCGGCTACGAAACCTGGGCCGACGTCTTCTCCGCCTTCGAGAACTACCGCGACTACGACTGGTCCGGTCGCTGGCGCGGCTCCCAGCACTACCAGATCTACGCCGCGGACCTGGACGCGGTCGCCCCGCAGTCCGTAGGCGCCGCCCCGCAGCGGGCCAAGCCGCCCAAGCCGCAGAGCTGGCCGGCGCAGTTCGTCACCCTCGTCCGCCGCTACCTGTCGGTGATCGCCTCCGACCGGGGCTTCATGGCGCTGATGGTGATCCTCCCGGCCGTCCTCGGCCTGGTGAGCGTGGTCATCCCGGCGAAGTCCGGCCTGGCCCCGCCCGACGAGGCGGGGAAGTTCAACGCCGACGCGGGCACCATCATGCTGATCATCGCCGTCGGCGCCTGCTTCTCGGGCGCGGCGAACTCGGTGCGCGAGCTGATCAAGGAACGGGTGATCTACGAACGGGAACGCGCCACGGGCCTGTCCCGCTCCGCGTACCTGGTCTCCAAGGTCTTCGTGCTGGGCCTGATCAGCGCCCTGCAGGGCGTCATCATCTGCGCCATCGGGCTGTCGGTGCGCAAGCTCCCCGAGGAGGGCCTGATCGTCAAGGGCTTCCCGGCCGCGGAGATCACCCTGGTGGTCATCGCCCTGGGCTTCACCTCGATGATGTTCGGCCTGGTCATCTCCTCGCTGGTGAAGACCGCCGAGAAGACCATGCCCCTGCTGGTGATGTTCGCGATCGTCCAGGTCGTCTTCACCGGCGTCCTGTTCCAGATCTTCGGCACCGTCGGCCTGGAGCAGGTCGCCTGGCTGATGCCCTCCCGCTGGGCCGTCGGCGCCGCCGGTGCCACCCTCGACCTCGGCCGGCTCATGCCGCCGTGGGACCAGGCCAAGCCCGACAACGTGGACCCGCTGTGGGAGCACTCGGCGAGCCAGTGGGGCTTCGACATGGCGATCCTGCTCGGCATCGCCCTCGTCTGCGGCATCCTCGTCCTGAGGCTGCTGCGCCGCCACGAGCCGGAGGTCATGCGCAAGTAGCGGCCCCCGCGTACGGATGCGGAAGGCGGCGGCTCCCCGGGGAGGGGAACCGCCGCCTTCCGCATGTCCGTACGGTCCGCGCCCGCCGGCTCAGTACCAGTGGTTGGCCTGCCAGAACGACCAGGCGCCGCAGGGGCTGCCGTAACGCCCGTTCATGTAGTCCAGGCCCCACTTGATCTGCGTGGCCGGGTTGGTGCGCCAGTCCGCGCCCGCGGAGGCCATCTTGGAGCCCGGCAGCGCCTGGACCAGGCCGTACGCCCCGGAGGAGGGGTTGACCGCGTACGGGTTCCAGGTGCTCTCGTGCATCACGATGTTGGCGAAGCACTGGAACTGGGCCGCGTCGCCGATGATCTGCTGCGCCATCTGCTGCGGGCTGCCGGACGGGGCCGCCGGGGCGGCCGCGCGCGGTGCCGGACGCGAGGTCTCGTGCCGCTGCTGCGGGACGAGGGCCTTGCGCTCGTGGCTGCGGTTGGCGGCCTGCTGCTCCTGCAGGCGTGCGTGGGCCCGGTGCGCCTCGTGCGCGGCCTGGCGGGCGCGCTCCTCGGCGTGGCGCTTGCGCACCGCGGCCTGGTGCGCGACGTGGGCGGCGTGCTGCCTGGCGAGCGCCTTGCGGTGCGCCACGTGCGCGACGTGCGACGCGTGCTGCTTGGCGGCGGCGGACCGTGCCTGTCCGGCGACCGCCTCCGGTGCCTTGCCGGAGGCCTGCGCCGTCCCGCTGGTCCCGGTCACACCGGTGATGGCCAGGACACCCACACCGGCCGCGGCGAGGCCGGCGGCGGAGAACTTGTGGGTCTTGGTCAGGCGGTCGAACTTCGGGATCGTCGGGAGCTGCATGGGGGAGTGACCTCTTCCATTCGGCTGCGCCCCACTCCGCCCTCGGGCAAGGAGAGGCGCCGCGTGTCGAACGCGGCGCGGAGCGACCCGAGCATTCTTAGCCCCGGGAAATTCCCCGACCAAACCCGTCCATTACTACCCGAAGTCGTAGCGGCCGGACCGACCGGGTAGGCACATCCCGCACTTCCGGCCGATCCGGCCGCCCCGCCTCCTACTAGGCGTCCTCGTACGTGACGTACGCCCTATGTGCCGCCTCACAGGCGCGTCGCGCACCGCGACCGCGGGGCGACTGCGGGTGCACCGGGCGGGGCCGTCAGGGCAGCAACAGGTTCACGTCCCCGAACTCGTGCCAGAGGTAACCGGCCCCCACCGCAGCGGCGTAGACCCGTTCCAGCAGCTCGCGCCCGGCCACCGCCTCCAGCATCAGCAGATGCGACGCCGCGGGGTCGTGCAGCCCGGTGAGGAGGCCGTCCACCGCCCGTACGCCCCGCTCCGGGGTGACCACCAGGTC
>NZ_JARAVO010000399.1:0-4794 GCF_033792805.1 Streptomyces sp. PA03-1a | reverse complement strand
CCACCGCCCCCGCCGCCCGCGTGGGTGATCGCGAGCCGGTCGCGGACCCCACGCGCCGCACGTCCCGCCGTGCTGTGGACGGCGCTGCTCACCGGTGTGCTGGCCGCGACCCTGCTGCGCGGCGGCCTGGGGATCAACCTGTTGCTGGTCAGCGTGCCCGCCGCGGCCGCGGCCGCGGTCGCCGCCCTCGACCACGGACGGCGGCTGCGGCCCTGGTCGGCCCTGTGGGCGGTGGCAGGCCTGATGCTTCTGCTCATTCCGGCACTGCGGGACGCCTGGTGGCCGTCGTTCCTGGCCGTCGTCGCCGCCGCCTTCCTGGGCTCGCTGGCCCTGCACGGCGGCCGCCGCTGGCCGGGCGTCCTGCTCGGCGGCGCCGGGCTGTGGTTCGCTCCGGCGCCCGCGATCGGCTGGGCGCTGCGCGGGCTGCGCGAGCGGTCCGCCCACGACCGGAGCCGGCTGCTGCCGATGCTGAAGACCGTCGGCGTGACCGTCGTGCTCCTCGTCGTCTTCGGCGCGCTCTTCGCGGGGGCCGACGCGGCGTTCGCCGACCTGCTGGGCGACCTCATGCCCGATGTGACCGTCACCGACCTCCCCCTGCGCGTCCTGCTCCTCCTCGTCGGGACGCTGTTCGCCCTCAGCGCGGCGTGGACCGCCGCGGCGCCGCGCCGCTGGGACCGGATCGAGGTGAAACCGGGACGCGCGCGCCGGCGCGCCGAGTGGGCACTGCCCTTGGTCGTCCTCGCCGCACTGTTCGCGGCCTTCAACGCCGTCCAGCTGGCGGTGCTGTTCGGCGGCTACGAGAAGGTGTTGGCCAAGACCGGCCTGACCTACGCGCAGTACGCCCGGCAGGGCTTTTGGCAACTGCTCGTCGTCACCCTGCTCACCGTGGTCGTCATCGCCCTCGCGCAGCGCTGGGCGCCGCGCGGCACCGACCGCGACCGCGTGCTCGTGCGCTCCGTCCTCGGCACGATCTGCGTGCTGACCCTGGTCGTGGTCGCCTCCGCGCTGCGTCGCATGGACCTGTACGTCGACGCGTACGGGCTGACCCGGCTGCGGATCTCGGTGGCGGGGGTGGAGCTGTGGCTCGGGCTGCTGATCGTCCTGGTCATGGCGGCCGGGGTGTTCGGCGCGCGTTGGCTGCCGCGCGCCATGGCGGTGAGCGCCGCAGCGTCCGTCCTCGCCTTCGGGCTGGTGTCGCCCGACGCCCTCATCGCCGACCAGCAGGTGAGCCGCTACGAGAGCACCGGCAAGATCGACCTGGAGTACCTGCGGCACCTCTCCGCGGACGCCGTCCCGGAGCTGGACCGGCTGCCGGAGCCGCAGCGCTCCTGCGCCCTGGAGAAGATCGTCGAGCACCTCTACGAGGACGGCACCGAGGCCTGGTTCACCACCAGTCTGGGTGAGGTCCGGGCGCGGTCGCTGCTCGACGGGCGGCCGGCGCAGACCGGCGGCCGGCCGTGCGACGCGGCGGGGCTGCCGGGCTTCTACGACGAGTGGGGCGACCCGGTCTTCCCGTGAGGTGGAACGCCGTGTGCCGCCGCCCCGGCCTCCCCTCGGGCCGGGCGGCGGCGCCGGCGTCAGGCCGCGGGCATGCCCGCGCTGCCGCTGAGCGCCTCCAGGTCGCTCTTGCGGACCCGGATCACGAACAACGCCGTGACCAGGGCGAGCGCGACGAGCCCCACGGCCGCGTAGAACGCGGTCGAGATGCCGTGCGCGAGGACCTCGTGGCCCCACGGCGGCGGCAGTTCGTGCGTCCGCTGGAAGGCGGCCTGCTCCTCCCGGGTGGCGTGCGCCAGGAAGTCCGGGACGAGAACGGTGGCCTTGTCGCGGCTCGCGGTGCCGAACACCGTCACCAGGATGGACAGCCCGAGCGAACCGCCCACCTGCTGCATGGCGTTCAGGAGCCCGGAGGCGGCCCCCGCCTCGTGCTGGGCGACGCCGGAGACGGCCGTCAGGGTCAGCGTGACGAAGTTCAGGCCCATGCCGAAGCCGAAGAGCAGCATGGGGCCGAGCACCCCGCCCACGTAGCTGCTGCCGGGGTCGATCAGGGTCAGCCACGCCATCCCGGAACCGGTCAGCGCCGAGCCGGCCACGAGGAACGGCTTCGGCCCGAGCACCGGCAGGAAGCGGGTGGACAGCCCTGCCCCGGTGACGATCGCCGCGGTGACCGGGAGGAAGGCGAAGCCCGCCGCGATGGGGCTGTAGCCGAGCACGTTCTGCACGAAGATGACGATGAAGAAGAACATCCCGAACATGGCCGCGGCCAGGCTCAGCATCATCAGGTAGGTGCCGGAGCGGTTGCGGTCGGCGAACATCCGCAGCGGGGTGATCGGTTCCCGGGCCCGCCGTTCGATGACCACGAAGGCGCCGAGCAGCACGACGGCGGCCGCGAACGAGGACACGGTCAGGGTGTCCCGCCAGCCCGAGTGGGCGGCGCGGATGAAGCCGTAGACCAGCGAGGCCATGCCGAGCGTCGAGGTAACGGCTCCGGCGACGTCGAACCGCCCGGGGTGCCGCTGCGACTCGCTGATGAAGCGCGGTGCCAGGAAGGCGATCAGCAGGCCGATCGGCACGTTGACGAAGAACACCCAGCGCCAGTCGAGCCAGTCGGTGAGCATGCCGCCGGCCAGCAGGCCCACGGCGCCGCCGCCCGCGGAGACCGCGGCGAACACGCCGAAGGCCCGGTTGCGCTCCGGGCCCTCGGGGAAGTTGGTGGTGATGAGGGCGAGCGAGGTCGGCGAGGCTATCGCGCCGCCGACGCCTTGAAGGGAGCGTGCGGCGAGCAGCTGCCAGGGCTCCTGGGCGAAGCCTCCGAGGAGGGAGGCGAGGGAGAACAGCAGGATGCCGAAGACGAACACCCTGCGCCGTCCGAGGATGTCGCCCGCGCGCCCGCCGAGGAGCAGCAGGCCGCCGAAGGTGAGCGTGTAGGCGTTGAGCACCCAGGACAGGTCGGTGGTGGAGAAGGAGAGCGCGTCCTGGATGTGCGGGAGCGCGATGTTCACAATGGTGGCGTCCAGCACGACCATGAGCTGGCAGGCCGCGATCACCGCGAGTGCGATGCCCGGCCTGCCGTCGCGTCGCGCGGCTCCGGGCTTTCGTGGTGAGGTGAGTTGCCCAGTCGTCACGAGGTCCCCCAGTCGGTGACTTAGTGAACGGTCGCGTTCACTGTGTACGACACTAGGGTGATGGTGGTAGTGAACGCAAGCGTTCACTAGAGAGTGAATGAGAAGGTGGCATGACCATGTCGCAGGGAGCGGGGACCCGCCGTCGCGGGCCCGTTCTGGAGCGGGCGATCCTCGGAGCCGCTCTGGAGCAGCTCAGCACGGTGGGCTGGCGAGGGCTGACCATGGAGGGCGTCGCAGCCGGCGCCCAGACCGGCAAGGCGGCCGTCTACCGCCGCTGGCCGTCCAAGCAGGCCCTCGTCGCCGACGCCCTGCAGACGGCCTTCCCCGAGGTCCCCGACGTCCCGGACCTGGGCGGCCTGCGGGAGGACCTGGTCTTCCTCGTGCTGCGGATGCGCGAGGCGATGTACTCGCGCGGCGGGCTCGCCCTGCGCTCGGTGATCGACGAGTGCGACCAGGAAGCCGCCCACTGCTTCGTACGGCTGATCATGGAAGGGGTCGTCGAACCCACCAAGCACCGCATCCTGGACGTGGTCCGGCGCGGCATCGAGCGCGGGGAGGTGAGGCCCGACGCCACCGGTGACATCGTCGCCGACGTGGTGCCCGCGCTGATGATGTACCGATCGAAGATCGGCGGCCGGGAGATCACCGAGGAGGACCTGATCGAGGTCGTCGACCAGGTGATGCTGCCCCTGCTGCGCCCCTGACGCGGTCGCCGGGCCGGACGCTCGCGGCCTGCGGCCGTGCTCCCGAGACCTGCTCCCGGCCGGTCCAAAGCGGGAGCGTAGGCTAAGCCTTGCCATGGTCCACGAACCCCCCACCCACACCGTCGAGCGCTCGCTGCGCGCGACCCTCGGCGCCAAGGTCATCGCGGGCGTCGACGAGGTCGGACGGGGCGCCTGGGCCGGTCCCGTCACCGTGTGCGCGGCCGTCACCGGGCTGCGACGGCCCCCCGACGGCCTCACCGACTCCAAGCTGCTCACCGTCAAGCGCCGTACCGCGCTCGCCGGTGCGCTCACCGGATGGGTGAACTCCTTCGCGCTCGGCGACGCCTCCCCGGAGGAGATCGACGCACTGGGGATGACCGCCGCGCTGCGGCTCGCCGCCACGCGCGCCCTGGACGCCCTGCCCGTGCGTCCGGACGCGGTGATACTCGACGGCAAGCACGACTACCTCGGGGGTCCCTGGCGGGTGCGCACGGTCATCAAGGGCGACCGCTCGTGCGTGGCCGTGGCGGCCGCGTCCGTGATCGCCAAGGTGCGGCGGGACGCGATGATGGCGGAACTGGGCGTGGACTATGCTCCGTTCGGCTTCGAGGACAATGCCGGGTACCCTTCGCCGGTGCACCGGGCGGCACTGGAGGAGCTGGGGCCCACCCCCCTCCATCGGCTGTCCTGGGCATATCTCGATACGCTGCCGCGTTGGCAGCACTTGAAGAAGGTCCGGGAGACCGTGGAGGCGGGGGAGACGGGTGAGCAACTCGGGTTCGACTTCTGAGCCGAGTTGTGACCTACCCGCCGCTGCGTTGTTCCGGTGCATTTGATAGACATCAGCACATGCCTCTCACCCCCGAGGAGCCTCAGATTCACGAGAGTGTCCCGGGTCCCCGCGTAGCCCCTGTCCCTTAAACAAATCTCCGAGCCCACGAAACCTCTCTAAATACCGAATACCA
>NZ_JARAVO010000398.1:0-4797 GCF_033792805.1 Streptomyces sp. PA03-1a | reverse complement strand
GGGGATGAAGGTCTTCACGCGGGTGTCCTCCATTGCGCCCCGGCGCCGGCGTGGGCGGGGGCGTACGTGGTCGAGCAGTGTGGGGGGACGGTTCTCCCGGACCGCGGGCGCCGCGTACGAGTGCATGTGCGTGCACGTGGACGCGCGGGCGCCGGCGCGGGCCCGGGCCGGGTGGGGCCCGGGCCGCGGGCGACGACCGCGGTCAGGAGGGAAGAGCAGGCGGCAGGCCGTGCCTCAGCAGCGGAACGCGCCGAGGGCGATCGGTAGTTCTCCGGATCTGGAGAGGGGTACCGCCTGCCGGGCGGTCCGCGGCGCCGTCACGGCGGCGGACACCTGGGCGCCTACCGCCGGGACCGTCTCATCGGTCCCGGTGCCGCCCCGTGGTGCCGGTGCCGGTGCCGGGACGCTCACGGTCCCGGGCAGCACCAGGCGTATGCCGTTGCTCCCGTGCCTGCGTGCCAGGCAGTTCCGAGTCTCGGGCTCCACGCGTGCCACCGTCGTGCCCGCGCCGCGGCCGGAGACGGGAACGGGCTCGGCGGCGGCGCAGCCTATCGCCGCGAACAGGGAGAGCAGCAGTGCCGCCATGACGGCGACAGCACGCGCAACTCCCTTGGCCGATACCACAGGTGCCCCCGTTCCGATGCGTAGCCGCCCTCCATTTTGCGCAGACAGCCTCTCCATTTTGCAAGCTCTTTAAGCAAACGGAGTGTAAATGATCCGTCACGCAAACGGATGTATC
Organism: Streptomyces sp. PA03-1a; assembly: GCF_033792805.1. NCBI lineage: Bacteria > Bacillati > Actinomycetota > Actinomycetes > Kitasatosporales > Streptomycetaceae > Streptomyces > Streptomyces sp. PA03-1a. Next base: position 4,058 of record NZ_JARAVO010000398.1, on the reverse strand, counting down.
CGCTGCTCCTTGACGCCCCGAGGCGCCCCGGAGCATTATTCACCGCATGATGAATAAAGCCGAGGAGCCCGGAGGTCCGGGCCCCGGACCCGCCGTGCACGCCTCCGGGCTCACCGTCGTCCGCGGCGGCCGCACCGTCCTGGACGCCCTGGAGTTCACCGTCCCCCGTGGCGAGATCACCGGCCTGCTCGGCCCCAGCGGCTGCGGCAAGTCGACCCTCATGCGCGCCGTCGTCGGCACCCAGGCGGCCGTCACCGGCACCCTCGACGTCCTCGGCCTGCCCGCCGGCCACCGCGACCTGCGCCCCCGCGTCGGCTACGTGACCCAGGCCGCCTCCGTCTACCTCGACCTGACCGTCCGCCAGAACCTCGAGTACTTCGCCGCCGTCCTCGGCGGCGACGCCCCCGGCCACGTCGAACGCGCCATCGCCGACGTCGACCTGGTCTCCCACGCCACCGCCCTCGCCGGCAACCTCTCCGGCGGACAGCTGAACCGGGTCTCCCTCGCCGTGGCGCTCCTCGGCACCCCCGAACTGCTCGTGCTCGACGAACCCACCGTCGGCCTCGACCCCGTCCTGCGCCGCGACCTGTGGGAGCTCTTCCACCGCCTCGCCGCCGAACGGGGCGCCGCCCTCCTCGTCTCCAGCCACGTCATGGACGAGGCCGAGCGCTGCCACCGGCTGCTGCTCATGCGCGAGGGCCGCATCCTCGCGCAGGGCGCCCCCGACGAGCTGCGCGCGGGCACCGGCGCCCCCACCGTCGAGGACGCCTTCCTCCGCCTCGTCGACGAGGCCGCCGGGAAGCTCCCCCACCAGGCCGAGGAGCCCGTCCGATGAGCACGCGCCGCACCCTCGCCACCGCCCGCCGCGTACTGCTGCAACTGCGCCACGACCCGCGCACCATCGCCCTGATGGTCGTGGTGCCCTGCGTCCTGCTCACCCTGCTGTCCTGGGTCTACGACGCAAGCCCGCGCACCTTCGACACCGTCGGCGCCTCGCTGCTGGGCATCTTCCCGCTCATCACGATGTTCCTGGTCACCTCGATCGCGACGCTGCGCGAACGCACCTCGGGCACCCTGGAACGCCTGCTGTCCATGCCGCTCGGCAAGGGCGACCTGCTGGCCGGGTACGCCCTCGCCTTCGGCGCCGTCGCCGTCGTCCAGGCCGTCCTCGCCACCGGGCTCGCGGTCCTCGCGCTCGGCCTCGACGTCACCGGCTCCGCCTGGCTGCTGCTCCTGGTCGCCCTCGCCGACGCCTGCCTGGGCACCGCCCTCGGGCTCTTCGTCAGCGCCTTCGCCGCCAGCGAGTTCCAGGCCGTGCAGTTCATGCCCGCCGTGCTGCTGCCGCAGATCCTGCTCTGCGGACTCCTCATGCCGCGCGACCGGATGCAGCCGGTGCTGGAGGCCATCTCCAACGTCCTGCCCATGTCGTACGCCGTCGACGGCATGCAGGAGGTCCTCACCCACACCGGCGTCACCGGTGACTTCGTCCGAGACCTCGCCGTCGTCGCCGGCAGCGCCGCGCTCGCACTCGCCCTCGGCGCGGCCACGCTCCGCCGCCGTACGGCCTGATCCCGCAGGGTGACCGCACCGTGGACGGCACGGCCTCCGGGCCGCCCACGGTGCGAGGATGACCCCATGACGCAGAAAGTCGCGGTGCTCGGCACCGGCAAGATCGGCGAGGCCCTCCTGTCGGGCATGCTCCGTGCCGGCCGACAGCCGGAGAACCTCCTCGTGACCGCCCGCCGCCCGGCGCGCGCCCAGGAGCTGCACGCCCGCTACGGCGTCGAATCGGTCTCCAACGAGGAGGCGGCCAAGACCGCCGACACCCTCATCCTCGCCGTGAAGCCGCAGGACATGTCCGCCCTCCTGGAGGAGCTCGCCCCGCACGTCGCCGCCGACCGGCTGGTCATCAGTGCCGCGGCCGGCGTCCCGACCTCCTTCTTCGAGGAGCGCCTCGCGGACGGCATCGCGGTCGTCCGCGTCATGCCCAACACCCCCGTCCTGGTCGACGAGGGCATGTCCGTCATCTCAGGCGGCAGCCACGCCGCCGAGGAGCACCTGCTGCGCACCGAGGAGATCTTCCAGCCGGTCGGCAAGACCCTGCGCATCCCCGAGTACCAGCAGGACGCCGCCACCGCCCTCTCCGGCTCCGGACCCGCGTACTTCTACTACCTGGTCGAGGCCATGACCGACGCCGGCATCCTCCTCGGCCTGCCGCGCGCCCAGGCCCACGACCTGATCGTGCAGTCCGCGATCGGCGCCGCCGTGATGCTCCGCGACAGCGGCGAGCACCCCGTCAAGCTCCGCGAGGCCGTCACCTCCCCGGCCGGCACCACCATCAACGCCATCCGGGAACTGGAGAAGCACGGCGTGCGCCACGCCCTGATCGCCGCCCTGGAAGCCGCCCGCGACCGCAGCCGCGAACTCGCCTCCGGCAACGGCTGACCGGCCGGCCGGGTTCAGCAGGCCCCGGCCGCCGTCAGCACGTCCTCAGCCCGGCGGCAGCAGCCCGATCGCCCGGTAGGCCGCGTCGACCGTCGGCCGGGCCAGGCCCCGCGCCCGCTCGGCACCGTCCCTGAGCACCCCGTCCACGTAGCCGGGGTCGGCCACCAGCTCCGCGTGCCGTTCCCACAACGGCCGCAGCTCCTCCACGACGGCCTCGGCGGTGTCCATTTTCAGGGCGCCGTACGAGTCGTACCCCGCCGCGAGGTCCTGCGGCGCCCGGCCCGTGCACGCCGACAGGATCTCCAGCAGGTTCGCCACCCCCGGCCGCTCCTGCGGGTCGTACGCCACGTCCTGCCCGCTGTCCGTCACCGCCCGCAGCACCTTCCTGCGGACGACGTCGGGCTCGTCGAGCAGGTAGACGATTCCCGGGCCGGTGTCCTCCGACTTGCCCATCTTCGACCCCGGGTCCTGCAGGTTCATCACCCGCGCCGCCACCTGCGGCAGCACCGCCCGGGGGACGGTGAACACATGCCCGTAACGGTGGTTGAACCGCACCGCCAGATCCCGCGTCAGCTCCACGTGCTGTGCCTGGTCGTCCCCGACGGGCACCTCGTCCGCCCCGTACGCCAGGATGTCCGCCGCCATCAGCACGGGGTACGTCAGCAACGACAGCCGCACACTGCCGCCCCGCCGCTGCTCCCTGGCCGCCTTCTCCTTGTACTGGACCATCCTGCGCATCTCCCCGTCCGTGGCGGTGCATTCGAGGAGGTACGCCAGGCGGGCGTGCTCGTCCACATGGCTCTGCACGAAGAGCGTGCAGACCCGCGGGTCGAGGCCGGCGGCCAGCAGGAGCGTCGCCGCCTGGCGGCTCAGCCGCTGCACCCGCGCCGGATCGTGCTCGACGGTGAGCGCGTGCAGGTCCACGACGCAGAACAGCGACTCGGCCCGGTGCTGGTCCACAGCTGCCCACTGCCGCACGGCGCCCAGGTAGTTGCCCAGGGTCAGGTGCCCCGTCGGCTTGATCCCGCTGAAGACCCTCGTCATCGCTGTTCCTCCCGGCTGTGGGACCACCGCGGTCGGCGAGCCGGAACAGAGACACGTACGGCCGCCGAAGCGGCGGCCGTTGGATGCATGCGCTGAGCGAAGGCCGCCGTCAGGCGGCCCACCACAAGTACGAGTGCGCATGCTCGGTCATGCCCCGAAGGTAACGCGCAAACCTGTTGACGGCCACAGGTTTGAAGCACCCCGGGGCGTGGTGTAGTGTTCTCAAGCTGCCTCGGACGGGTCACCTTCCAGAGGTGGCCAATCAAGCCGCCCGGCGGCAAACCACTACTGCACGACTTCCCCTCGGGGACGATTTCGGCATGCCGAAATCAGATCCGAATGGCTCGATTATGAACCGCAGGGGAAATCCGCTAACGTAGTGGACACGCCGGAAGGCGCGAAACGAAAAACCCCGCTCCAATAGGGGGCCGGAAACGAAGAGCGGAAACGCGAAACGAATCTGGTAAGGTTGGAGACAACGAAGGGAAAGCCCGGAGGGGCCGGTGAAACGGTCTCGAAGGAAGCTTCCGTTCCTTGAGAACTCAACAGCGTGCCAAAAGTCAACGCCA
>NZ_JARAVO010000397.1:0-4881 GCF_033792805.1 Streptomyces sp. PA03-1a | reverse complement strand
GGTCAGGGGGGCTGGTGTGCCCGGTGGTGGTAGTTAGGAAACTTTCCTGTTGGTGAAAGGCAAGGTAGGCGCCCGTGGCCGGAGCGTCAAGGGCGGTTCGCGAGGTCGGCGCCAAAGCGTTACCGGCCGCACCGCGGCACGCAAAAGGGGCGCCGGGCGGTGCCCGGCGCCCCTGGTGGGCGGTGTCGCTACTTGACGGTGCTCGGCTGGGACGGCGCCGGGGCCGTGGCCAGCGGCTGGGCCGCCAGGGCCTGCGGGGAGGCGGGGTTGGCCAGTGCGGACGGCGGGGCGACGGCGGACGAGGGGTCGGCCGGTTCGGCCTCCTCCGCCGCCTGCGGGGTTCCGCCGACGATCGCGATCCCGGCCGCGTCGAAGGCCCGCTTGATCCTCCAGCGCAGTTCCCGGGCGACCGCCGCCGACTTGCCCGGCATCGTCTTGACCTGCGCCTGGATCAGCACCGAGTCCGAGGTCACCGCCTCCAGGCCCAGCACCTCGACCGGCTCCCAGAGCACCTCGTCCCACGGCTGGTCCTTGGCCATGGCGGCGGCGGCCTCCTCGATCACCGTGCGGGCCCGGTCCAGGTCCTCCCCGTAGCCGACCTGGACGTCCACCACGGCCGTCGCCCAGCCCTGGCTGAGGTTGCCGATCCGCTTGACCTCGCCGTTGCGGATGTACCAGATCTCGCCGTTGTCGCCGCGCAGCTTGGTCACCCGCAGTCCGACCTCGACCACGGTGCCGCTGGCGACGCCCGCGTCGATGACGTCGCCGACGCCGTACTGGTCCTCCAGGATCATGAAGACCCCGGAGAGGAAGTCGGTCACCAGGTTCCGCGCGCCGAAGCCGATCGCCACACCGGCCACCCCCGCGCTGGCCAGCAGCGGAGCCAGGTTGATCTTCAGCACGGACAGCACCGTCAGTGCCGCCGTCCCCATGATCACGAACGAGGCCACGCTGCGCAGCACCGAGCCGATCGCCTCGCTGCGCTGCCGCCGCCGCTCGGTGTTGACCAGCAGCCCGCCCAGTGCGCTCGTCGCCGCGACCTCGGCGCCGCGGTTCATGCGCTCGATGAACTTGGTGATCATGCGGCGGACGACGGACCGCAGCACCAGCGCGATCACCATGATCAGCAGGATGCGCAGCCCGGCGGAGAGCCAGTCCGCCCAGTTCTGGCTGATGTAGTCGGCGGCGTCGGTCGCGCTCTTCTGGGCGTCGTCGATCGTCGTGACGGTGGACGGCGAGGGGGACACGGGCGGAAACCTCCGGGTTGGGCAGGCTTCCCACACTAACGGGGGAGGCGAAGTGTCCCGTTGTGTTGTTCGAGCGCGACGTGCGGTGATTCAGGGCATGTAAAAGGGGTGTGGTTGAAAACACCCTCGCTCCGTTACCCGGTCATGGTGGCGCCGTGACCGGGCTTCCGGAGAGACTGTGGGCAGATCGTCCCGGCGCGAGCCACGCGCCGCCGGCGTAAAAGGAGGCACCCGTGCCGCATGTCCTGGTCCTCAACGCGTCGTACGAGCCGCTCGGCGTCGTACCGCTCCGCCGCGCGCTCATCCTCGTGCTGAACAAGAAGGCCGTGTGCCTCGAGGAGTCCGGCGCCTATATGCACAGCGCGACCTGTACTGTCCCCGCTCCGAGTGTCGTCAAGCTCACCAAATTCGTCCGAGTCCCCTTTCGCGGCCCCGTGCCCCTGACCCGGCGGGCGCTGTTCGCGCGGGACGGCGGCCGGTGCGCGTACTGCGGAGGCGTCGCAACCAGCGTCGACCACGTGATCCCGCGCAGCCGCGGAGGCCAGCACACGTGGGACAACGTGGTCGCGGCATGCCGCCGGTGCAACCACCTCAAGGCCGACCGCCATGTCGCCGAGCTCGGCTGGCGGATGCGTAACCAGCCCGCCCCGCCGTCCGGTCTCGCCTGGCGGATCATCGGGACGGGGCATAGGGACCCGCGCTGGCTGCCATACCTGCAGCCATTCGGCGCGGAGGACGCCATGGCCCGGATCGACGGCATATCCGCCTGAGACCGGGCCTTCGTGTTGTCCTGAACCGTCCCGGACCGGGCTCAGGGCCCCGGACCGCACCCCCGTGCCGGTCCGGGGCCCCTTCCCGCGCCCGCCGGCCCCCTACTCGTGGCGCAACTGCGCCGGGTGCACGGTGCGGCGCAGCAGCGGCAGGGAGGTGGCGGTGGCCAGCAGGGCGGCGGCCAGCAGGCCGCCCGTGAGCAGCGCCGGCTCCAGCAGTGGCAGAGGGCGCCGCTCGTGGTGGAGCACGACGGGGAAGACGAGCGCCAGGCCGCAGCCGGCGCCGAGCAGCAGCGCCGGGACGAGGGGCAGCGCCGTCTCCAGCAGCGTGGCGCGCCACAGCACCTTCCGGGGCGTGCCCGCCGCGGCCAGGGCGGCCAGGGTCCGGCGGCGGGTCATGAGCGACTCCACGACGCCCACCGCGACGCCGCTCACGGTGACCGCACTGCCGATCAGGATGGCGAGCCCCGCCAGGTTCCAGCCGCCGATGTAGAAGGCCAGGTCGTCGGCGCTGTAGCCCGGATCCGCGCGCAGTCCGTCCAGCGTCACCCGGCGCATGGCCACCCAGCCCGCCCCCACCAGCGCCGCGAGCATCAGCACCGAGTGGGCCCGGGCCGCGGCCCAGGGGTCGTTGCGCAGCCGTTCCCCGGCGATCAGCAGCACCGGACGGCCCGACCGGGCGGCGAGCCGTCCGGTGAGCAGTGCCAGCCCCGCGCTGCTGTGGAGGAGCCCGTAGACGTACAGGACCACGAACGCCGGCACGACCACTGCGGTCGGCGCGCGTTCCAGCGCCACCCGCGTCCCCGCCAGCATCAGCGCGGTCCCCGCGAGCAGCGCCACCGGGCCCAGCAGCCAGCGGATCGCCCCGCTGCGCGGCGGGCGTCGCTTCGCGACCACGCCCAGCGGGTCGTGCGCCGACCGGCGGAGGGCGAACCGTGCCTCCAAGGTGGCCAGCACCGGCACCCCCAGGACGACCAGGACGGCGGGAAGCCACGGCACCGGCGCGTCGGTGGGCCAGGTCAGCGTCCCGCGGTCGTCCTGCACCGCCGCGACCACGGCCCGCAGCGCGAGGAAGCCCACCAGTCCGGCCACCGCCCCCAGGCCGCCGGCGGCGCCCGCCTCCAGTGCGGCGATCCGCCGGACCTGCCGCGGGGTGGCCCCGGACAGGCGGAGCGCGGCAAGCCGCCGCTCGCGCCGCAGCGCGCCGATGCGGGTGCACTGGCCGAGGAAGGCGACCACCGGGACCAGGAGCAGCAGGAGCACGGCGACGACCCCCGGCCGCAGCCCGGCGAGGTTGAGCAGGTCGTTGGTATAGCGGGGCGGCCCGTCCGCGTACCGGGTGCCGATCACGGCCACGACGGCGGCCGCCAGGGCGAAGCCCGTGCCGATGGCGGCGCCGAGCGCGGTGAGCGCCAGGCGCCACCACTCGCTGCGCGGGGAGCCCCGCAGCAGTGCCCAGGCCAGCAGGGCGTCCCCCCGAAGGCCCCTCACCGGGTCACCTCGGCGGCGGGCTCGTCCTCTGACTCGACGACGCCGTCCCGCACCGTCGCCTCGCGGTCGGCGTACGCCGCGACCTGGGCGTCGTGCGTGATCAGGAGCACGGCGGTACCGGACTCGCGGGCGGCGTGGACCAGGGCGGTCATGACCTGCTCACCGGCGAGGGAGTCCAGGGCCCCGGTCGGCTCGTCCGCGAAGACCGCCTTCGGGCCGGTGACCATCGCACGGGCCAGGGCGACGCGCTGTGCCTGCCCGCCCGACATCTCGCCCGGGCGCAGGGCGGCCTGACCGCGCACGCCGAAGCGCTCCAGCCAGGTGCCCGCACGGTCGTGGGCGGCGGCGCGGGAGGTCCCGGCCAGCAGCAGGGGCAGGGCCACGTTGTCCAGGGCGGTCAGTTCGCCGACCAGTTGGCCGAACTGGAAGACGACGCCGAAGTCGGTGCGCCGCAGCGTGGAGCGGCGGGTCTCCCCGGCCTGGTCGAGCCGCTCCGCGCCGGCCTCGCCGCCCGTGTAGCGGACCTCGCCCTCCTCCGGCCGGACGATGCCCGACATGCAGTGCAGCAGCGTGGACTTCCCGCTGCCGCTCGGGCCGGTGACGGCCAGGACCTCCCCGGGCAGCAGGCGCAGCGAGGCGCCGCGCAGGGCGTCGGTGGTGCCGTACCGCTTGACGAGGCCGCGGGCCTCGATCAGGGATGTGGTCATGCTGAGGTGACCTCCTCGGCCAGGGCGCCGAGGCGCTGCGCGGCGTTGTCGATCCAGCGCAGGTCGGCGTCGAGATGGGTGAGGGCGTAGTCGGCGGAGAGCACGGCCGACAGCGGGGCGCCGGGCGCGGTCTTCACCGCGGTGAGCTCGCGCATCCGGGCGAGGTGGGCTGCGCGCTGCAGGCGCAGGAACGCGGCGGGGTCGCCGTGGCCGGAGGCCATGATCGCCGTGACCTTGGCGAAGATCTCGTTGGCCGCACTGACGGGCGCGGGCGGTACGGGCTCGCCGAGCCAGCTCCGCAGTGCCAGCGAGCCCTGTTCGGTGAGCCGGTAGGTGGTGCGCTCCGGGCCGCCGTCGCTCTCGGTGGCGTCGACCTCGGCGAGGCCGTCGCGCACCAGGCGCTGCAGGCTGGTGTAGACCTGGCCGTAGGCGAGGGGGCGGGCCTGGGGGAAGCGTTCGTCGTGCCGCCGCTTCAGGTCGTAGCCGTGGCCGGGACCGGCGGCGAGCAGCCCCAGCAGGACGTTGCCGGTGCTCATGCGACGCGACCCCCCCTCTCTTCACTCAATACATGTACTCAGTGAATAGTGGCAGACGTGCGACCACCCCGCAACGGTCCGCAACGGTCCGCAGGCGCACGGCGGGCGGCAGGGGTGGGCTGCGGGGGTG
>NZ_JARAVO010000396.1:0-4890 GCF_033792805.1 Streptomyces sp. PA03-1a | reverse complement strand
GGCCGGGAGCGAGGACGGGGCCGCCGCGGGCGACGCGGGTGAGCCACCAGGGGAGGCGGCCGATGTTCTCGTAGGGGCCGAGGATGAGGCCGGCGCGGGCCAGCAGGGCGTGGTCGCCGAAGGACTCGGTCGCGGCGAGTTCGCCGCCGCGCTTGGCGCGTGCGTAGTCGACGTCGGGTCCGTCGCCGGGGGAGGCGTCCACGACGGGTCCGTCCTCGTCGAGTCCGGCGGGGGCGGGGTAGGTGTAGACGGAGCGGCTGGAGACGTAGGCGTACGTCCGGGCGCGGCCGGCCAGGAGGCGGGCGGTGTCCCGTACGGCGGCCGGTGCGCCGGACCAGGTGTCGACGACGGCGTCCCACTCGCCGTGCGCGAGGGCGGCGAGGCCGCCTTCGGTGCCGCGTTCCCCGAGCAGCACGGTGGCGCCGGGCGGTGCTTGGTGCCGGCCGCGGTGGAACACCGTGACCTCCCAGCCCCGCTCGAGCGCGTCCTCGACGACGGCGCGTCCCACGAATTCGGTTCCACCCAGGGTCAGCAGCTTCATACCGGCCACTGTGCCCCGCGGTGCGGCCGGGCGTCAGCGATCACGCTGTGGGCGCAATCGTGCGGCGAGGGCGGTGAGCATGAGGTCGACGGCGGTGCCGAAGGAGCTGCCGGCCATCAGGTGCAGGTGGCCGCGGACGGCGGACAGTGCGGGGAAGGCCTGTGGGTCGACCGTCGCGGAGCGGTACTCCTGGGTCCAGGCGCGCCGGTCGGCCTCGCGCTGGGCGCGCGGCAGCGCGAGGTGGGCGGCGTCGAGGGCGGCGTGGCCGAGGACGGTGTCGATGAACGCCAGGTAGAGGGGGACGGCGCTGTCGGGTGCGAAGCCCGCCCGCAGCAGGATGCCGATGCCCGCCTCCACGGCGCGGAACTCGTGTTCGCGGCGGGTGATCCGGTACGAGGCCATGGCGGCGGCGCGGGGGTGCGCGAGGTATCCGTCGCGGACCCGTACGGCCATGTCGCGCAGGGAGGCCTGCCAGTCGTCGCCGGGAGTGAAGCCGTCCATGGCGTCGCCGATGATGCGGTCGGCGACGGCGAGCAGCAGGTCGTCGGTGTTGTGGAAGTAGCGGTAGACCGCGCTGGGGTCGCAGCCGAGGGCCGCGCCGAGGCGGCGGACGCTCAGTGCCTCGGGGCCGTGTTCGCCGATGAGGCGCAGGGCGGTGTCGACGATGAGCGGGGCGGACAGCAGGACGCCCGAGCGGGTGGGGCGGCGGCGCTTGCGTTCCCGGGGGACGCGGTCGCCGGTGGCGGCGGTCATGGGCGGGCCCTTCTGTCGGCGTCGCGCACAGTGAAGGGGCCCGGCAGCCTTATGTCAACACCATTGACGGTAGGTGAACGCGGGTTGTTTCATCACAACCCCGCGCGGCTCTTCCCCGTCCGTCCTCCCTCAGAGGAGCCACAGATGTCGACCACCGGACCCGCCTCCGCCCCCGGACCCGCCAGATCCCCCGCCCAGTTGCGCCGTTCGCTGGGTGTCGTCGACGGCGTCGCCATCGCCGCCTCCAGCACTGCGGCCACCACCAGCATCGGCGTCGGCATGGGCGCGCTGGCCGCGACCGTCGGACTGCAGGCGCCGGTGGTGCTGCTGCTGGCGTTCCTGCCCGTGCTCGGCATCGCGACCGCGTACGCCCGGCTCAACCGCTCCGAGCCGAACTGCGGCAACGGCTACACGTGGGTCGGCGCGACCCTGGGACCGTGGCCCGGTTTCCTGACCGGCTGGGTGACCCTCGCCGGTTCCGTGGTCTTCATGGCGTACACCAGCGCCATCACCGGCTCGGTGATCCTGGCGTTCGCGAACAAGGCGGGGCTCACCGAGGTCGCGGGGCTCGCCCTGGACCCGGGGTCGACCGCGGTGAGCACCGTGCTGGGCCTGGTGGTCCTCACCGGTGTCACCGTCCTGGCCGTCACGGGGGTGCGGGGCGCGACCCGGCTGCAGGCGGGGTTGCTGGTCTTCGAGTACGCCGTCCTCCTCGTCTTCTGCGGCCTGGCGTTCCTGCGCGGGGGTCACGCGGTGCGGGCGTCCTGGTTCGACCCGTTCGCCGTGCACGACGGCACGGCCTTCGCCCAGGGCCTGGTGCTCGCGGTGTTCTTCTTCTGGGGCTGGGACGCGGCGTTCAGCGTCAACGAGGAGACCCGTGACGTCGGTGACTCCGCGCGCGGCGGCACGATCGCCCTGGTCGCGATGCTCGGCATGTTCCTCTTCGCCTCCGTGGCCTTCCAGCGTGAGATGAGCCTGCCGGAGCTGATCGAGAACGGCCCGCAGGCGCTGCCTCACCTCGGTGCGAAGCTCGCCGGCGAGCCGTGGGCGAGCCTGCCGCTGCTCGCGCTGATGTTCTCGGCCGTGGCCTCCGTGCAGTCCTCGGTGATCCCCACCGCCCGCGGCATGCTGGCCATGGGACGGGACCGCACGATGGGGCCCGTCTGGACCCGGATCCACCCGCGCTTCGGTACGCCCGCCGTGGGCACCGTCCTGGTGATGGCGGTCGCCGCCGTCATCGCCCTGCTGGCGATGGCCATCCCGCGGCTCAACGACATGCTGCTGGCGGCGGTCAACTCCGTCGGGCTGCTCGTGGCCCTCTACTACGGCCTGACCGCGGTCGCCTGCGCGGTCCGTTTCCGTGGCGCGCTGCGGGCCGGGGCCCGCGAGGCGCCGCTGTCCGTGGTGGTGCCCGGCCTGTCGGGCGCGGTGCTCCTGGGCGCCGGCTGCTACCTCGGCCACTCGTACGCCACGATGAGCGACCACTTCGAACTCAGCCCCGGCAACGGCTGGTTCATGCTCGCGCTGCCCGGCGGGATCGTCCTGGCCGGCCTGGTGATGGCCGCCTGCGCCAAGTACCTGCGACGCTCTCCCTACTTCGCCACCGGCCGCGGCACGGACGCGGACGCCCTGACCCTGCCGATGGACCGTACGACGGTCTGACGCACTGCCCGAAGCCCGAAGCCCGAAGCCCGAAGTCCGAAGTCCGAAGCCCCCCGCGACCCCTGCCCCTGGAGCGCACGCGATGTCCCACCCGCACGCCGACCTCGTCCTCACCGGCGGCCCGGTGCACACCGTCGACCCCGTCCTCGGCCGGGCCACCTCGGTGGCGGTGCGCGACGGCCGCATCGCCGCCGTCGGCCACGACGAGGTACGGGAGCTGATCGGGCCCGGCACCGAGGTCGTGGACCTGGCCGGGAAGATGCTGCTGCCCGGTTTCCAGGACGCCCACGTCCACCCGCTCGGCGCCGGCATCGAGCTGGGCCAGTGCCATCTCGCGGAGGCCCACGAGGCGCGGGAGTACCTGCGGCTCGTCCGCGCGTACGCCGACCGGCATCCCGGCGCCGAGTGGATCACCGGCGGTGGCTGGTCGCTGGACGCCTTCCCCGGCGGCACCCCCACCGCCGCGCTCCTGGACGGTGTGGTCGCCGACCGTCCGGTCTTCCTGCCCAACCGGGACCACCACGGGGCCTGGGTCAACTCCCGTGCCCTGGAACTCGCCGGGATCACCCGGGACACCCCCGACCCCGCGGACGGCCGCATCGAGCGCGACGCCGACGGCAACCCCACCGGGATGCTCCAGGAGGGCGCCCTCCACCTCGTCGGCCGGCTCCTGCCGCCGGTCACCCCGGGCGAGCGGACCGCCGCGCTGCTGCGTGCGCAGCGCGTGCTGCACTCCCTGGGTGTCACCGCCTGGCAGGACGCCATCGTCGGCGACTACGCGAACATGACCGACCCGGTGTCCGCCTACCACGCCCTGATCGCCGACGGGCTGCTCACCGCGCGCGTCGTGGGTGCCCTGTGGTGGGACCGGGCGCGCGGCGCCGAGCAGATCCCCGAACTCCTCGAACGGCGGGCCGCCGTGAGCCGGGGCCGCTTCCGCGCGACCAGCGTCAAGATCATGCAGGACGGCATCGCGGAGAACGGGACGGCGGCGCTGCTCGGCCCCTACCTCACCGCCTGCGGTTGCGCCTCCGCCAACAGCGGCATCAGTTTCGTGGACCCGGCGGCGCTGGCGAAGCACGTCACCGAACTGGACGCGCTCGGCTTCCAGGTGCACTTCCACGCCCTCGGCGACCGGGCCGTCCGTGAGGCGCTGGACGCGGTGGGGGCGGCCCGTTCGGCCAACGGCTTCCGCGACACGCGGCACCACCTCGCCCATCTGCAGGTCGTCCACCCGGACGACGTCGGCCGCTTCCGAGCGCTGGGCGCCGCCGCGAACGTCCAGGCGCTGTGGGCCGCCCACGAGCCGCAGATGGACGAACTCACGCTGCCGTTCCTCGGTCCCGAACGGGCCGCCCGGCAGTACCCGTTCGGTGATCTGCTCCGCTCCGGCGTGACGCTCGCCGCCGGCAGCGACTGGCCGGTCAGCAGCCCCGACCCGTTCCAGGCCCTGCACGTCGCGGTCAACCGCCGCACCCCGGACGCCCCGGACGGCACCCCCGTCTTCCTGCCGGAGCAGCGCGTCGACCTGGCCGCCGCCATCGCCGCCTACACCGCGGGGAGCGCGTACGTGAACCACCTCGATGACACCGGCACGCTCACCCCGGGCAAGCTCGCCGACCTCGTCGTCCTCGACCGCGACCCCTTCGCCGGGCCGCCCGCGGAGATCGCCGCGACGCGGGTACTGCAGACCTTCGTGGGTGGCGAGCGGGTCTACGCGGCGCAAGACGCGTAGGCGCCCGCGGGCCGGTCAGTCCTCCGCAGCGTGGTCGGGGCGGACGGCGATGTGGTCGGGTTCGAGTTCGAGCATGACGCGGCTGCGGATGTCGAGGGCCTGGGTGTAGTCGCGGGGGAGCTGGAGGCGTCCGGAGCGGTCGACGGTGGCGTACTCGCTGGCGTGGACGGTGGTGCGGCCTTCGTCGTCGACGCTGGTG
>NZ_JARAVO010000395.1:0-4893 GCF_033792805.1 Streptomyces sp. PA03-1a | reverse complement strand
GTCTACGCGCGTCGCCGCCTGGGCGGTGGGGCCGTTCAGGGTCGCGAAGCCGGCGAACAGGCTGGTGAGCGCCACGAGGAGACCCAGGCGTCGACGCGCGTAGACACTGCGCCGCGCGAGAGCACTGCGTATCCGGGACATAGGGAACTCCCTTGGGTGTGGGGGTGTTTGGCCGCTGGAACCGTCGGCCATCCTTCTGCTGGGACGTTTCTGCCGGACGAGCGGCAGGTAACAGGTTGGCGACATGGACACGTCATGTCTAGAGGTCGGACCGCACCGGATCCGCGCCTCCTCCCCCGCGGGCCGGCGCGGGGGACCCGCCCTCACAGGGCGCGCAGCCCGCGGATCACCTCGCGCAGCAGATCCGCGTCGGGCCGCCCGGCGGCGGCCGGCGGCGGGTCCACCCGGGCGAGCCCGGCGTCGACCAGGTCACCGAGCACGACGCGCACCACGGTGACCGGGAGGTCGGCGTCGGCCGCCAGCTCCACCAGGGGCAGCGGCCCCTGACGGCGCAGCAGCTCCAGCAGGGAGGCGCGCGCGTGGTCGACCAGCCCGTGCGCCCGCGGGCCCGTGGGCTCGTCCAGGGCCCGGACCCGGTCCATCAGCGTGAAGGAGCGCTCCGTGTCGGGGCGAGTACGGCCCCCGGTCACGGTGTACGGACGGACGATCGGGCCGGACTCCTCGTCGTACCAGCGGTCCTCGCCGCCCTCGGCGCGCCGGGTCACTCCTCGCCCGGATCGTCCGCCGCGCGGGCGGGAGTGGCCAGGTGCCGTCCGGTGCGCTTGACGAGCAGGCCCATCTCGTAGGCCAGTTGCCCGACATCCGCGCCCGAGGCGCACAGGACCGCCAGGCAACTGCCCTCGCCGGCCGGGGTGACGAACAGGTAGGCGTCGTCCAGCATCACCATGACCTGGCGGACCCCGCCCACCGCGAACGACCGGCCGGCCGACTTGGCCAGGCCGTTGAAACCGGAGCACACCGCGGCCAGATGGTCGACGTCCTTGCCGGTCAGCCCCTTGGATGAGGCCGTCGCCAGCCCGTCCCCGGACAGCAGCACGGCCTGGCGCACGTGATCCGTGCGGTCCACCAGGTCGTCCAGCAGCCAGTCCAGACCCTCGGCGGCCCCGGCGTCCTCGGGATGTGCCGTGCCGGACGGCTCGGCGTCAGTCATGTCCCTGCCCCTCCTTCTCCCGCACCGTCGCGTCCCCGGTTCAGCCCTCGCTGGAAGGCCCCGAAGATCGCCCCCATCTGCTCCGGCGACAGGCCGGCGCCGGTGACCTCGCGCCCGGCCTCCGGATCGTCCGCCCCGGCGCGCAACTGCGGGGCCAGGTTCGCCTGGCGCACCCGTGTGGGCAGCGCCGCCGCCGCGCCGGTCCCGGGAGCCGTGGGCACGGCCGGGACCGGCCCGGGCACCGCCCGCGTGGCCGGCTCACGCCTGCGCCGCGGCAGCGGGCCGGACGGCTCCGCCACGGCCCCGTCGCCCGGCGCGCTCCCCGCGGTCACCGCCCGGGCCCCGGCGGCGGTCGCCACGGGCTCCGGCCCGGACTCCGTACCCGCCCCGGCGGTGACGGGCGCCAGCACCGGCCCCGGCAGGAAGACCACCGCCGTGGTGCCGCCGAACGGGGAGCGGGTGAGCGTCACTTCGACGCCGTGCCGGTGGGCGAGGCGGCCGACGACGTACAGGCCGAGCCGTTCGCTGCGCGCCGGGTCGAAGTCCTCCGCGTGCCGGAGCGTGGCGTTGGCCTGTTCGAGCTCGTCGGCGTCCATGCCGAGGCCGCGGTCGTCGATCTCCAGGGCGAAGCCGTGCGCGGCCTCGCCGACCCGCATGGTCACCTGGGTGCGCGGTGGGGAGAACACCGTGGCGTTCTCGACCAGTTCGGCGATGAGGTGGATCAGGTCGACCACGGCCTCGCCGACCACGCCGACCTCCGGCATGGGCGGCACCACCACGCGCGCGTACTCCTCGACCTCCCCGACCGCCGCGCCGACGACGTCGACGATCGGCACCGGCTTGCGCCAGACGCGTCCCGGCGCGGCCCCGGAGAGGATGATCAGGCCCTCGGCGTGGCGGCGCATGCGGGTGGTGAGGTGGTCGATGCGGAACAGCTCGGCGAGCGCGTCGGGGTCGGAGGTGCGCCGTTCGAGGGTGTCGACGAGCTTCAGCTGGCGGTGCACCAGCGCCTGGTTGCGGCGGGCGATGTTGAGGAACAGCGCCGACATCGCGCGCCGCAGGTCGGCCTGCCGGACGGCCGCCTCGACCGCGGCCCGGCGCGCCGCGTTCAGCGCGCGGCCGACCTGCCCGATCTCGTCCGGGCCCGCGCTGTCGGAGCCGTCGTCCTCCGGCCGCCCGAAGGCGAGCGGCGGCGCCTCGGCGGCCACGTCGACCTGCTCGCCCGCGCCCAGCCGCCGGGTCACCTCGGGGAGCTGGCGCACCGCCAGGGTGTCGGCGGCGTCCCGCAGTTCCTCCAGCCGCCGGGTGATCCGGCGCCCGGTGCGGACGGAGAACCAGAGGGACAGTCCCACGCCGAGCAGTCCCGCGCCGCCCGCGGCACCCGCGTACAGCAGCTCCCGCCGGGCGAAGTCCCGGCCGCGGGCGGCGGCGTTCTTCGCCGCGTCGGTGCACAGCAGCATGTACCTGCGGACGGCGTCGTCCATGGTCCGCCGCCACGACGCGCTCACCAGCACCTTGCCGGTGCCGGTCGCGCCGGCCCGGAGCAGGGCGTCCTCGCCCTCGACCAGGGACCGGTAGAGCGGCCCGCGCTCGAACTCCCGGAAGAGGGCGCGCGAGTCGGCGGGAAGGGGCGGTACGTAGGTGCGCTGGAAGACCCGGCGGTCCTCGATCGTGGCGGCCAGCCGGCGGAACCGGTCGGTGGTGAAGCCGCCCGCGACCCGTCCTCCGGTCACCAGCGCGTCCTCGTGGGAGACGAACTCGCGCACCCGGACGAGCCCGGCGACGTTCTGCGCCTCGCGGGCCAGCTGCCCGTTCTGCAGGGCGGTCAGGCCGGTCTGCACCTCGAAGGTGGGCAGGACGACGTCGGTGTAGCGGTCCACGGCGCGCGCCCAGTCGATCCGCCCGGCGATGACGTCGCGGCGCAGCGCGGGCAGCCGGTCCACGGCGGCGAGCGCCCGGGTGAGCACCCGGCTCTGGCCGGCGCTGAGGTCACCGCGCTCGCCCCGGTCGCCGATCGCCGCGCGCATCGCGGCGATCACCTCGTCGGTGTGCCGCTGCTGCCCGGTGAGGTCGGCCAGCGCGCTCCGGCTGCTCCCGGAGGCCAGGTACGCGGCGGACAGCCGCCGTTCGACCTGGATCTGGCCGACGGCGGTGTCGACCGGGGTCCCGTAGTGGACGTAGACGGCCTGCAGCCGGATGAGGTCGCGCAGTTCGCCCGTCACCGAGACCACGGCGAAGGTCCACAGTGAGACGAGGACGACGACGGGGATCAGCACCAGGGCGAGGATCCGGGTGCGGATTGTGCGGCTGCCGGGACGGCGACGCATGCACTCTCCAGGCTGCTCGGACGGTGGACAGCCGGATCCCGCCGCGCGGGACACGCTACGCGCCCGTACGACTACGTTCCGCTCGGCGGAACCGGTTGCGCAGTACCGTAGCGACGGCCTCTACCGGTGAGTAGCCGATGGGACGAATCGTGAAGTGCAAGCGCTGTGCCATGGCTCACAGTTGCCGCGGCTTGTGGGCCTTCGGGGCACTTGTCCCCACCGCGGGACGCCGGAGCCGCCCGCGACCCTCAGGAACCCCCGGCCCCCGACGGCACGGCGGAGCCGCCGCCGAACTCGCCCACCGCGTCCCGGACGATCGCGTCCAGCCGGGCGTGGTGCGCGCCGCGCCAGTACGGGCGCTCGCAGACGACGCACTGCGCGAACACGTCGTAGCTGCGCCGGGTGCCGTGCTCCAGCTTCTCCCACACGGTGTCCTTGTCGGCCTCCCGCAGCGGCCCGTTGCACGCCGTGCAGCGCGTCCAGGGCTCCAGGACGGGGGCGAACCGGCCGAGCACGTCGCGCAGTTGCTCGTCGGGCTGGTCGCTGTAGACGTAGGCGCCCGCCCACAGTTCCCGGCGGCGCAGCAGGCCGCGGTCCCGCGAGAGCATCACCCGCCGTTCGGCGGCCGACCGGGCGGCCAGGGCGGGGTCGCCGATGTCCTCGCTCTCGTACGCGGCGTCGACCCCCAGCAGCCGCAACCGCCGGGCGAGCGTGCCCAGGTGCACGTCGAGCAGGAAGCGCAGCGGCGCCCCCGGCACGGACTGCGGCCGCCTGACGGGCTCGACCTCGACGTGCACGCCGGCGACCGGGACGTACGAGACGGGGACCTCGCGGCCGTCCGCCAGCAGCCGGCCGACCTCGGTCAGCGGGACGCCGAGCGACTCCACGACGTGTCCCAGCGTGGACACCCCGTCGGTGACGACGGTGGTCCGCCCCTCCCGTCGTGGCGCCGCGGCGAAGAGCCGCAGCGCGGAGGCGAAGCTGATGCCGATCTCGGGTCCGTTCACACCGCTCACCCGGCCAGGATGTCACCTCGGCGGCGCAGGGCACACGGGGATTTCCCCGGGCGGGTCACACCGCGCCGTGCTCGACGGGGCTCTGGGCGCGGTCCGGCACCGCCTGCCGGGTGGCCACCTTGCGGCCGTCCTCACCGAGCCCCTCGCGCAGGGTGCGGGCCATGTCCGCCATTCAGCGGAACTCGCCCGTGGCCAGGAAGCGTTCGCCCGCGGCCTGCGGCGAGGCCATCGCGCGGATGTGGACGTCCACGAGGTCGCGCACGTCCAGACGGCGCCGGGCAGCACGGGGGTCCGTTACGGGTGCGGCCTGCTGCGGGTGCGGGTTGTGTGCGCCTGGGCGGGCATCCCCCGCCCAGGCGCACACAACCCGCACCCGCAG
>NZ_JARAVO010000394.1:0-4903 GCF_033792805.1 Streptomyces sp. PA03-1a | reverse complement strand
CCCCCGCTCCGCCGACGGCCCCGGCGCCGACGGCCCGGCCTCCTCCCCCGCCGACGACGCCTTCGTGCCCGGGAACGGCGGCGCCCTCGTGGCGTCCCGCTGACGGACGGCACGAGGGCGCCTAGGGTGCGGACGGTCCCGCGGGGGCCGTCCGTCAGTCCTCCAGTTGCCTCCACCACCAGGAGATCGCCGGGAGGTCCACCGGGGCATCGCTGCCGGGCATCGGCGCCGGCGCCCAGGTCGTCGGCAGGTAGGCGGGATCCTCGGGGTTGAGGTAGCGCTCGCAGGTCGTGCCCCACTCGAGGTTCGCCCGGATCCAGTGCCCGAGCGAGGTCACGTACCGCTGCAGCTCGGATGATGCCGTGCGGTGCACCTGCGCGCTCAGCGTCGTGAACAGGACCATGATCTGGTCACGCAGGAACATCGCCTCGGAGACCATGCCGGGGACGGGCTTGCCCGCGGCGTGCGCGAGGACGTCGAGCAGGTTCTGGTCGTCACCGTCGCGCAGGTGCTCCTTGCGGTAGGACAGGATGTCGTTGTCCCAGCCGACCAGCAGACAGGTCGCCTCGGTGAGGGCACGGACGTCCGGCCGCTCCAGCTCGGCCGGGGGCACCTCGTACCCGTCCGCGACGTCGAGCAGCATGACACTGACCTTCATCGCGCCGTTGTGGATGCGCAGCAGTGCGTAGTCGTCGAGGCCGGGTGCCGCACCGTCGACCCGGTTGGCCGCCTCCCACACCTGGCACAGGAAGTACATGCGCATCGCGTCCGTCCAACGGCCGATCTGCGCGGCGGTGGCGACCCGGCCCACGCGCAGCCGCAGGTCCCGGAAGGCCGCCTCGAAGCAGAAGTACGTGCCGTTCGGGGACAACGGTGTCTCGGGAGCCTCGAGTATGCGCAGCAGCCTGGTCAGCACGCGACTCAGCTCGCCGGGGCGCCGGCCCAGGCGGCCTTCGTCGCAGTGGGCGTCGTCGAAGGCGAACAGCCACATCAGGGAGTCCGCCGATATCTGCGCCCCCTCCTCGGTCCCGTACGGCGAGGTGAGCGCGGCAAGGCGGCCGGCTCCGACGTGCTCCAGGCGCAGCCGCTGGGACTCGTCCTCGTACAGGCCGAAGCGGCGGACCCACTCGATGGTGGCCCGGTCCAGGTCGTCGGCCAGGGGGTGGGCAGCCGGTGCTATCGGGCAGTAGAAGGGCGCCAGTTGAAGGGCGGGCACAGTGGTCACGGACATGCTCCTTCGAGCTTGGGGGAGGGCGGGCCAGCGCCTGCTACCTTCCGCACAACCTTGCCATGAACGCGCCAAACGTAGACCGACAGGAACAGGCGCGGGCCGCGCGCCCGGAGCGCGCGGAGCGGCCCGCGGGAGGGCGGCCCAGTGGAACAACGGACCCGGGCTCCACTGACGTCCACCTCTCAGCTGTCACAACCGTTCCACCTGTGACGCACCGCACGCGTGGCGGAAATCGAACACAAGTGGATCATTCAAATGACAATTACTCCGGCATATGGCGGAGCAGTCAAGAGGCCAAAATGCGTCACGGGAAGGACAGTTGACGCGCATTCCGGTTGTGTTCATGGGCGAGGTGTGTGCGCCCGATGCTCGACCTTGGCCGAACCAGCCACGATGGCCCTACGGCATGGAGGGCGCACGAACGGGCGCACGGGCGCATTTGCCCGTGCGCCCGTCTTGAACCGGTCACACAGTGAGACACCACGTGCCAACGGCTACCGCCGTCGTACGCCCAGGCGCGAAACGAGCGCACGCCACCAGGAACGGCGCTGCAGGGGAACGGCCGCCGCCGGCCGCGGCGCGAAGGCCGGTTCCGGCTGCGCCGGGGGCAGTTCGGCCGTCGTCGACGGAGCGGCCTCGGACACCTGCCCCCTCGGGGGCGTCTGCGGGACGCGGACCTCCCGGGGCGCCGGTTCGGCCGCTGCCAGCCCCTGGTCACCGAGCGGCTTGGCCGGGCTGAACTCCGCGGGCAGGGCCACCAGGTGCCGGGAGATCCACGCGGCCTGCGAGGTCAGTTCCTCCTCCGGCACGGCAACCCGCAGGTCCGGCAGCCGCATCAGCAGCGTGTCGATGGCGGTGTCGACGATGGCCCGGGCGATGTCCTTGCCGGGACACTCGTGCGGGCCGCTGCTGAAGGCCAGGTGCGAACGGTTGCCGTGCACGGGGGTGGAGAGGTCCGGCCGCACGCGCGGGTCGACGTTGCCCGCGGCGATGCCGAACATCACCATGTCCCCCTCCTCGATCTGCTGACCACCCAGCTCGGTGGCCCCCGTGGCCCAGCGGCCGGGCACCACGGCGATCGACGGCTCGTCCCACAGCACCTGCTCCAGGGCATCGGGGAGGGTCATGTGACCGCCCGAGAGGTGGGCCCGGAAACGGGGGTCGGTCAGCACCATCTTGAGCGCGCCGACGATGAAGTTGACGGTGGGCTCGTTGGCCGCGATCAGGATCAGCCGCAGGTGTTCGGCGACCTCGTCGTCGGTGAGGTTCGCCTCATGGCGCAGCAGCCAGGAGGTCAGGTCGCCGCCGGGGTCGGCCCGCTTGCGCTGCACGAGCTGCTTGCAGGCGGACAGCACGTACTCGTTGCTGGCCACCGCCGTCTCGGTGCCGCGCATCAGGTCGCGGCCGGCCTCCACCAGCTTCGGCCCGTACTCCTCGGGCATGCCCAGCAGCTGGGTCATGACGAGCACCGGAAGCTGCTCGGCGAACTGGGTGACCAGTTCGACCTCCCCGGACTGGCAGAACTCGTCGACCAACTGGTTGGAGAAGCGGATGATGTGCTGACGGATACCCCGTCGGTTGAGGCGGCCCATGCTGGTGGTGACCGCTCCGCGCAGCCGCTCGTGCTCGGCGCCGTCGGCGAAGACGCACAGCGGCTGCCAGGCGACCATCGGCAGCAGCGGCGAGTCCATGGCGACGTTGCCCTCGCGGAAGTGCCGCCAGATGCGGGAGTCCCGGGAGAACCGCGAGGGGTTCCGCATGGCCTCGAGGTTCTCGTGGTGTCCCAGGACGATCCAGGCGTTCAGGTCACCGTGCACGAGCACGGGGGCCACCGTTCCGTGCTCGGCGCGCAGCTTCTCGTACAGGGCCATGGGGTCTGCGGCGGCCTCGGGGCCGTAGAGCCTGCGCAGGCCGCCCGGGCCGAGGCCGTGGGCGGGGCATTCGGGGGGTGGGGTGGTCACGGGACGCTCCTGATCACGGGCGGGGAAGGATCACAGGGCCGATGCGGCGGCGAGGGAGTGGAGATGGCGCATGAGCGTCATCAGCACGTCACGGACGGAGCTGCGGGACCGGGCGTCGCACTCCACCAGGGGAACGTGATCCGGCAGGTCCAGGGCGGACCGCAGCTCGTCGAGCGGGTAACTGGGCGACTCCGGGAAGGAGTTGACGGCCACGACGAACGGTGTTCCGCGCTCCTCCAGCCGCCCTATCACGTCGAAACTGACCTCGAGGCGCCGCGTGTCGACCAGCACCACCGCGCCGAGCGCGCCCTCGAAGAGCCCGTTCCACAGGAACCAGAAGCGCTGCTGGCCCGGTGTCCCGAAGAGGTAGAGGACCAGTTCGTCGTTGATGCTGATGCGGCCGAAGTCCATGGCCACCGTGGTGGCCGTCTTGCGTTCCACCCCCACGATGTCGTCCACGCCCACACCGGCCTGGGTCATCGTCTCCTCGGTGGACAGCGGCCGGATCTCACTGACCGATCCGACCAGGGTCGTCTTGCCGACCCCGAAGCCCCCCACGATCACTATCTTGACCGCGGCGGCTGCCGATTCCGGCAGAGCGTCCTCACTCCGCGGCACCCTGACGCCGAGCGCGTCAGAGCCTTTCAAGTCCATGCATCACCGCCTCAATCAGTGCAGCGTCGGGAAGAAGTGCGGGCGCGATCGGCGGTCGTGCCTCCACCCGCTTGTCGGCCAGCAGATCCGCGAGAAGTACGGTCACCACGCTGACCGGGAGGTTCAGGTACGCGGAGATCTCGGCGACGGACAGGGGAGAGGTGCACAGCCGCAGGATCGCGGCCTGTTCGGGCGCCATGCCCGGGGGCGGCCCCGAGCGGGCCCGTACCAGGGTGACCAGGTCGATGGCGGTCTCTTCCGAGGATCCGCTGCGCCCTCCCGTCACCACGTAGAGCCGCTCGGGGTTTCCGTTGTCCCACTCCTCCGCAGGACCGTCGCTCATACGGCCTGCCCGTCCCGGCGCGGAGGACTGGTCAGATGCGCGCCGATCCGTGCGACCAGGTCCCGCATCCGATTGCCCATGAGCCCGGCGTCGACGCCCTCGTCGGCGAGGACCGCGAGGTACGCACCCGCGCCCGCCGCCATGAGGTAGAAGAAGCCGCCGTCCACCTCGATGACGACCAGCCGCATCCGCCCGTCGCCGTGCGGGAACTCACCGGCGATGGCCGCCGCCAGGCTCTGCAGGCCCGCGCAGGCCGCGGCCAGGCGGTCGGCCGCGTCCGTGTCGCCGCCGTACTGGGCCATGCGCAGGCCGTCCGAGGACAGCACCACGACGTGCCGGGTCTCGGGGACGCCCGTCGCCAGGTCCTTGAGCATCCAGTCCATGTTGGCCCGCTGCTGAATCACGGCTACTCACCCTTATCTAACGTTTCGTCACTGTTGCTGTCAGAGGAGGTGGCAGTGCTCTCACCGGACACGGCGCTGGTGAAGGCCGCCAGCCACATGCCCGGTTGCACGGGCTCCTTGCCCGGCTTCGGGTCCGACGCGGCAGTGACCGAGCCGTCGGCGGGCACGGTGCCCATCCGCGCACCGGGGGCGGGAATCGGGGCCGCAGCGCGACGCCGCCGCTGGGGAAGTCCGTTCGCGGTCCTCTCGTGCACGACCGGCACGTCGTCCTCCGCCCAGGCGTGGGCGGCGGGCGGGGAGGGCCGGGGAC
>NZ_JARAVO010000393.1:0-5036 GCF_033792805.1 Streptomyces sp. PA03-1a | reverse complement strand
TCCCCCACCCGTGCCGCCAGCGGCACACCGAAAGACCCGGAGACCACCATGCCCATCCCGACGACGAAGTCCGGCGGCCTGCTCAACAACGCCTTCGTGGCGGTACGGCGCCTGCAGACCCCGGCCACCACCTCCGGTACCGGACGGCACCGCGGCCGGCCCGCCGGTGAGCGCATCACCTCCATCGGCGTCCGGGGCATGGGCGCCCACCGCCGCCCGCTCGATGCCCCCGACTCCGGCGACACGGCCGCCCAGGCCTGAACACAGCCGGCGCCGCCCCACCCAAGACCTCACCAACCCGCCTGCACCTGCACCTGCACCTGCACCTGCGCCGGATCGACCCCAGAGGGAACAACCAACTCCGCTGCCCCGGAGATGAGTTGGCCGCGCGTCCGCCGCGCACACCGCGCGCCCCGGCACCCCTCCATGGAAAACCGCCCAGGCTCCCCGTCCTGACTCCTCCGGACCGGGGAGCCTTCGGCGTGCCGCCGCACTCGCGGTTCGACTCCCCTTCCACCGAAGGCACTTCACCGCCCCATGGCCGGGTACTTACCAAAAGTTAGCGGCTAATCCCCTCTTTGGCCCGCGGGGCCAGGGTGCATCACGGTGGAGCCGTGGGACCCGCACCTCGCACCCCCCGGCGACGCGGGCCACCGGGCTCCCCGGCGCCATGACGCCGGGGAGCCGCCCCACGGGGACACGCACACGTCTGACGCACCTGGAACTCACATGGCAACCCTGCTGCACCTCGACTCCTCCCTCCACCCGGGCTCCGACTCCCGCTCCCGCACCGTCGCGCTGACCTTCCGCGACGCATGGCAGGAGCAGCACCCGGACGGCACCGTGGTCTACCGCGACCTCGCCGCGGACCCGCTCCCCCACCTCGACGTGCACGGCTTCTCCGCCGCCTTCGTCGACGCCCCGTCGCACACCCCCGAACAGGCGGCGGCCTTCGCGGGCCGTCTGGCCCTGATCGAGGAACTGGAGAAGGCCGACGCCGTGCTCCTCGGCGCCCCGATGTACAACTTCACGATCCCGTCGACGCTCAAGAGCTGGATCGACCACGTGCTCATGGTCGGACGCACGACCGGTGACACCTCCAGCGTGAAGGGCGTGCCGGTGACCGTCATCGCCAGCCGCGGCGGCTCCTACGCTCCGGGCACCCCGCGGGAGTCCTCCGAGTACGTGCAGAACTACCTGCGGTCCATCCTCGGCGAGTACATGGGCCTGGACCTGGACTTCATCGTCCCCGAACTGACCGCTGCGGCCTCGAACCCCGCCATGGCCGAGCTCGTCCCGCTGGCCGAGGCCTCGTGGACCCGGGCACTGGAGGACGCGACCACCAAGGGCAAGGAAGTCGCGCAGCGCGTCGCAGCCGCCTGACCCCGGGCCGTGTCCTGCCCGCACCGGGCGGGACACGGCTCCCCCGCCCCTGCCTGGTACCGGGAGGCATAGGAACAGCGTTCCGTGGCCGGCGCGGCCGCGGTGACGCAACCTTGGCCGTGTCCGGCACACTTCGCACGGCCGCGCTCCGCGGTCACCCCCGCCCCGTTCGGAAGACGCCCATGAGCAACCAGACGACCTCCCGTCGCCACGCCGCCGTTCCCCACGGCCCCGCCGGCCCCGACGCCGCCTCCGGCCCGCTGGAGTCCGGCATCGACGGTCTGGCGCACCTGGTCGACGACCTCGCGCACGCGATGGCCACGACACCGGAGGCCCTCCTCGCCGGCATGCCGGACGACGTGCTGAACGCCCTCTTCCTCCTGCACGTCCAGGAGGCCCCGGGCCACGCCCCGCCCCCCGGCGGCCCCGGGGAGCCCGAGCGGAACCGGACCACCACGGAGTAAGGCCTGCCTCGCCTGCCAGCTTTGCTCCATAAATGTACATTTACATCGTGAACGACCGATTGGCGCTCCTCGCCGATGTGGAGAAGGGCATCGGTGAGGGCGAGGTGCTCCGGCTCGCGCTGCAGCACGCGGTCGCCGAGCTGGACGGGCTGGGCGGCGCGGTCCACCTGTGCGGGCCGATGTCGGCGCTGCGCCTGGTGTCCACGGTCGGGCTGTCACCGGGGTACGTACGCCCCTGGGAGATCATCGACCAGGAGAGCCCGGCGGTCCCGGCGCGCGCCGTACGCCGGCACGGCCGCGTGTGGGCGGCCGACGGATCGGCCGACGCAGGACGGCCCGGGACGGCGAAGGGATGGCCCGGCACCGGGCTGGCCTCCGTGGCCCTGTCCGACGGGGTGAGTTCGGTGGGGTCACTGACCGTCGTCACCGGCTCGGCCGGGGAGCCCACCGAGGAGCAGTGGCGGTTCCTCGAGGCGGTGACCGCCTGGGCCCAGGAACGCGTGGACCAGGCGCCGCCCCCGACCCGCCCCACGCACGAGGAACCCAGCGGCAGCCGGCTGCGGCAGGCGCTGAAGGCCGTCGAGGTGGGCACGTGGGACTGGAACATCCGCACCGGCGAACTCGCCTGGGACGACGCGGCCATGGCCGTCTACGGGACCGACCCCTCCGAGTTCGTGCCCCGGGTCGAGAGCTGGATGAAGGTCGTCCACCCCGACGACCTGCGGTGGACGCTCGCCACCGCCGAGAGGGCGATCCGGGACCGGGGTGTGTTCGAGGCCGAGTACCGGGTGCGCCGCCCCGACGGGAGCTACGGCTGGACCGAGACCCGCGCCAAGGTGGTCCTGGACGACAGGGGCGAGCCGTACCGGATGATCGGCACGGCGTGGGAGAGCAACGAGTCGCGGTCCGCGCGTGACGCGCTGAGCCGCGCCCTGCGGTACATGAGCGACGGCTTCCTCTCCGCGGACGAGGACTGGCGCATCACCTTCGTCAACCTGGAGGCCGAGGACGTGCTCGGCTCCTCCGAGGAGGAGCTGTTCGGCCGGGTGCTCTGGACGCTGCCGTCGCTGCGGCAGATCCCCGGCCTGGAGTCGCGCTGCCGGGAGGCCGCGGCCAAGGCGGCGCCCACGAGCTTCGACGTACGGATGCCGGACACGGGCTCCTGCTACCAGGTCCGGCTGGTCCCGCTGCCCGACGGGGTGACGCTCTACTTCACCGACGTCACCGACCGGCGCAGGCACGAAGCCGAGCGCGCCGCCGCCGAGCGCGCGGCGGGCGAACGCGCGACCCGGATCGCCGAACTGACCGCGGCCCTCGCCAAGGCGACGACCTCGCGCGACGTGGTGGACGCCGTCGCCCAGCGCGTCCTGCCGCCGTTCGGCGCCACCGGGCTGCTGGTGCAGGCGCTCGAGGACGGCAGGGCCTACAACGTGGGGTCCGTCGGCTACCCGCAGGCCTTCCTCGACAACCTCCAAGGCCGCCCCCGGGGTGCCAAGGACCCGGTGTGGGACGCCATCTCGACCAGTGGACCGGTGTTCGTCTCCTCCGCCGAGGAGTACGCGGCGCGGTACCCGGCCATGGCCGACCGCCCGCACCTGACCGGGAAGGGGTCCTGGGCCTTCCTGCCGCTGACCGCCTCCGGGCTCACCTTCGGCGTCTGCGTGGTCGCCTTCGACCAGCCGCGGCGCCTGACGGACGAGGAGCGCACCCTGCTGAGCGCCATCAGTGCCCTGGTGGCCCACGCCCTGGAACGCGCGCGCCTGTACGACGCCGAACACACCCGTTCCCGGGAACTGCAGAGCGCGCTGCTCCCCCAGGAGCTGCCCGCGCTGCCGTCGTGCACCCTCGCCGCCCGCTACCTGCCGACCGAGCAGGGCGCGGACGTCGGCGGCGACTGGTACGACGTGATCCCGCTGTCCGCCGGCCGGGTCGCCTTCGTCATCGGCGACGTGATGGGCCACGGCCTGTCCGAGGCGGTCACCATGGGACGCCTGCGCACGGCCGTCCACACGCTGGCCGGTCTCGAACTGCCCCCCGACGAGATCATGGGGCACCTCAACGACATCGTCGGCGGACTCGGCGCGGACTCCTACGCCACCTGTCTCTACGTGCTCTACGACTCGACCACCGGCACCTGTTCGGTCACACGCGCCGGCCACCCCCCGCCCGCGGTCGTCCATCCGGACGGGACCGTGCGCTTCCCGAAGGCGGCGCCGAACCCGCCCCTGGGGGCCGCGGAGCAGCCGTTCGAGAGCGTCGAGCTGCAGGTCCCCCGGGAGAGCCTGCTCGTGCTGTTCACCGACGGGCTGGTCGAGTCCTCCGAGCGCGAGATCGACGAGGGCCTGGGCGATCTGGCGCGCCTGCTGGCCGACGCGGACGCCGAGGACCTGGGGGCGCTCTGCGACGCCCTCATTTCCAGGCTGCTCCCGGTCGGGCGGACCACAAGCGACGACATCGCGCTCCTCGTCGCCCGCGTCCACGCGCTCGACCCCGAGCGGATCGCCTGCTGGCCGCTCCCCGAGGACCCGCGGGCGGCGGGGATGGCCCGCGGGCACGTGCGGGAGCAGTTGTCCGCGTGGGGTCTGGAGGAGCTGACGCCGACGACGGAGCTGCTCGCCAGTGAGCTGGTGGGGAACGTCGTCCGCCACGGGAAGGGCCCGATGACGCTACGGCTGCTGCGGGACATCGACCTGGTCTGCGAGGTCTCCGACGACAGCCTGACGATGCCCCGCATCCGCCACGCCTCCGAGACGGACGAAGGGGGCCGGGGCCTCCAGCTCGTCGCCTCCCTGTCCCAGCGGTGGGGCACCCGCTACACCCCGAACGGCAAGTGCATCTGGACGGCGCAGCAGCTGCCGGATCCCGACGCCGGCGTGCCGCTCCCGGAGCCGTTCGACGTGGACGCCGTTCCGCCCCTCGACTGACCGGCCCTCCAACTCCCCCCGTGGGCGGCGGTGTCGGTGGGTAGGTGGCCGCCCGGGCCGGCCTCATGGGGCATGGTGTGACACGTCTGTGACAGTCGGCGGACGGGGTCATGACGTCGCAGCGCGAAGGTGGTTCATAGAGGGCAAAACGCCCCAATCGGACATCCATCTCCTGCTACCGAGGGCGTGAGCAGGGACCGCAGCCGCCGAACCGCCGAAGGACACCACCATGAGCTCCGCACCCACCACGCCCCAGGCCGACACC
>NZ_JARAVO010000392.1:0-5068 GCF_033792805.1 Streptomyces sp. PA03-1a | reverse complement strand
ACTCGGCCGCCTGACCCCCGTCGAATTCGAGACCGTCATGACCCCACCGGCCGTCCAGGCCGCGTGACCGAACCTGTCACCCAAACCTGCAGCAGACCCTTTGGTGGGTCGTACGAGTTGCGGCTGGGTGTCGATGAGGCGGAGGCGTTGGGCGGGGTCGGGCTGATTCGTTCGGCGATGCGTGCGGCGGCGCGGTCGTTGGGCTGGTCGCGGTTGCAGACCTACGGTGGTTCCTATCCGCAGGTTGCCGTGGCGGGGGTGGTGGATCGGCGGGAGATCCCGGAGGAGTTCGCCGGGGTCGTCGAGGACTACCGGATGGAGCGGATGAGAGCCATGGCTGAGGTGATGTCGCAGACGCTGCAGGACGGCAGGCGCAGGTCGGTGCCGGGTTCTGTGTTCGTGACGACACAGGAGTTCCGTGCTGCCTTCGCCGAGAGCGTGCCGGGGTGAAGCGAGAGCGGGCGACTCGGCTGCTTGAGGACGTGATTGCTCGTCTTGAGCAGGGCGGTTGGCCGCTGGGTCTGGTGGACGAGGTGTACGTGTTCGGGTCGTACGCGCGGGGGGCGCTGGATCCGGGTGACGTCGATGTCGTGGTTGAGCACGGCACGGACAAGCGGTGGCTGGGGGAGTCCCTGCACGCGTCGATCAACGGGCGCGATGCGTATGTGAGCATGCGGCAGGCACTGCGTGGCCGCACCCGGGGTATCGCCTTCCAGTTCCGGGGGCGTGATTCGTTGCGCGCCGAGGGGTTCGAGTTGTTCTTGCTGTGGCGCAGGGGCGAGTCTTTCGCGCTGGCCCGGGAGCGCCTGTCCTCTTTGCAGGAGGACCCTTCGGCAGGCCGGGCTCTGCGAGATCACATGCTGGCGGCGTTCGAGGGCGTGGACAGCCTTGTGCCGAGGCCGGCGAGGATCGAACTGTTCAACCGTCATGAGGCAGGACGCGTCACGGTGACGCCGCTCACGCTCCGCGACGGGGTTCCCTTCGATGAGGAAGCCGCTCTTCATGTGAGGCGCCGTTGGGTGGAGACCAGTCCGCTGCGCCGGGCTGCGGCGTGCGCGCTGGCCACGCTGGAGGATCAGGGCGTCGACTTGGGCGGTGTCGTTCTGCACGGTAAGCGGCTGTTCGGCCGTGGCCGGCCCGAGCGCTGTTTCGTGGATCTCGGCTGGAACAGCTTCTGGCACATGGGGCGCCGTCTCGATGCTGGCATGAGCTGGCTGGAGGTCATGCGCCCGCACGTGACCAAGCCCATGGACGCGCTGCTCATCCGGCCCGTTCCGCGCTGACAGACGCCGAGTCCCCCCGGGGCATACGTGTCGGCGGACGGTTGGATTTTCCCGCTCGTGGTCATGTCAGCCCCCCGTCATGGCCATTTCAGTTGGGTGCAGCTCCTTTCGAGGGACAGGCTGAGCTGGGCATTTGTCGGTTGGGCTCGACTGCTGGTCGTGGAGATCCTTTCGGAACCAGCAGGTCACGCCCGCGCGCCGGATCAAGATCGACAGCGCCGAGGGTGCCGGTTACCACGGAGTCGCTCATTCGTGCTCGTCCTGAAATATCCCGCGACCTGCGTAGACGCCCGCCGCGCCCAAGCACAGCAGCGAGAGCATGACAACAATGACGCCGTACTGGCCCAGCTTCGCACCCCCGATGAAGAAGCCGACGGCCAGCGCCAGATAGAAGAGCGAGCACGCCGCGGCCACCCAGCGATTCGTCTTGGACCGCGCGTTGATCCGGGCGAAGAACGCATGGCGTCGCGCGGCCCGACGATCAGTCCGCGCGATCCGGGCGAGGCGTTCCTCGGAGATGGTGACGGCAGTGCCGGCCACCTTGTCGACCGGCCCCGACGCCCCGATGAGCGCGACAGCGGGCACGGATTTTTTCGGGACAGCCAAGTCGATCACCTGCGTCCCCTGGGAAATCCGCAGCACGCCGTTCTTTCGCTGGAGGTTGAAACCGGGGTTGAGCGTTGCCGACGTCGGACTTGGGCCGACGTGGCAGGTGCTGTCAAAGATGTAGGCGCGGAGCGACAAGAACCACGGATCGACGACTAACCCCGTTTTATCGCCCACCAGAAACACTGTGGCCTGGCGCCAGCTCAGCCGCCCGACCTCCCTCACCCACCCCCTGTCCGTGATCTGCTGCGTGACGCCCCAGCGTTCCTCGACCGCGATCTGCGCGGGCTTCAGCAGAAACCCGGGTTCGAAGGCAGGACGGCCGGTATTGCGTGGCCGGATATCCCCCCGCCAACGCAGCCGACGAGGCACGATCGTCACGCCGAT
This sequence comes from Streptomyces sp. PA03-1a, assembly GCF_033792805.1. Lineage (NCBI taxonomy): Bacteria > Bacillati > Actinomycetota > Actinomycetes > Kitasatosporales > Streptomycetaceae > Streptomyces > Streptomyces sp. PA03-1a. Next base: position 2,792 of record NZ_JARAVO010000392.1, on the reverse strand, counting down.
CGCCATCACGATGAAGGCTGCAATGCCCCCCAACGTCAGCACCGGGCCCATCGGTCCGTCGCCGATCACGGCCACGCCAGCTAGCAGCGCGCCCATCCACGCCAAGGCCCCGAGCATCAGTACCGCGTCCACGTCGTCAGCCCCCCGCCCCTCGCCCCACGGCTCGAAAGATATCGGCAAATCCTATGGGTGCAGCTCCTTTCGAGGGACAGGCTGAGCTGAGCATTTGTCGGTTCGGCTCGACTGCCGGCCGTGGAGATCCTTTCGGAACCAGCAGGTCACGCCCGCGCGCCGGATCAAGATCGACAGCGCCGAGGGTGCCGGTCACCGCGGGACCCGCTGTCGTGGTCGAGTCGATCACTCGGGCGTACCTCAAGCCGCAGTTCACGCAGGTAGGGCCGTCCCCCCAAAGGAGCCACACCCATTTCAGTTCCCCGCTCGCGGGTACTTTGTGCACGGAACGTGAGGTCATCCTCGCCGGTGCTCGCCCCACCACGGCAGGATCGGAGGCAGGTCGCTGAGCCCGCGGGCTGGCCGCTTCGGCATCGGTGACTCGCCGTCGTCTCCGTCCCAGCGGCGTGCGTATTGGTCCGGGAGGCTGCCCCAGCCCCAGTAGGGAACCGGGCGGTCGGAGACCTCGCCAAGTTCGTCGAGAGGATCGATGTGCTTGTCCGCCACCGTGCACAGGTGGGTCCAGTCGTCGCCCATGTCGAAGACGTAGGCGAACTGCGCGCCGGCCTGCAGCCTGTTGAGCTTGGTGGCGTGGCCGTCCACGGTGTTGTCCGGGGCGTCGCCGTCCCACCAGTCCAGGGGGCTGACCCGGGTGCCGTCGGACAGCGTGAACAGGTGCAAGTGGGCCAGGTCCCAGCGGCCGAAGGCGAGATCGATGGCTGTGGCGAACTGAGCGAAGGAGTGCGAGCGTGCGGCGGCCAAGACCCGGCCGGGGCGTGGCCATAGATCTGCTCCGTGCCCGGAGACCAGTTCCACCCGGATGGACAGCCAGGTACGTGCCACGACCTCAACTCCTTATGTGCCAGGTCCGCGAGCGGGAACGAGGCTACTGAGTGTGACTGCCGCGTGGGGAATCGAGCTGGCCGTACGTGGGGAAATCCGTCCTGGCCGCCGACAGGCATACGCGTCGTCGGTGTCGCAACCCCGGCCTCTGGATTGCCTTCGATCGTGTGCCGGGGATCGGCGTGTCGGCCTGGATGCGGCGGGTTGTGGACATCTCCCACAGCAGACGGTGCCTTGATTCGCCGGGGGTGGTGGGTGGTGTCCGGTCAGGTGCCGGCCTGTGACGATGATTCTCCCGGCCGGTGGGCGGGTTCGGGTCGTGAGGGTGCGGTGGCCCGGCTGCTGGCCCTGGACGCCAGGGGGGAACTGACCACCGGCCATGCCCGGCTTGTTGCTTCGGCTCTGGGCGTGTCCTTGCGGACGGTGTGGAACTGGGTTGCCGTCGGCCGCAGGGAAGGACGTCTGTCCCCTCGCGGTCGTTCGAGGGTCACGGTGACTGCTGATCTGCGTGCCCGGTTGGCAGTGTGGGGCGGGAACGTGGCCGCGGTCCACCGGGAACTGGTCGCCGAGGCCGAGGAAGCCAGCAAGGCGGGGGCGGTGCCGTCTGTGCGGACCTTGCAGCGCGCGGCGCGCCTGGATCTGTCGGCGGGGGAGCGGGCTGGCCTGCGGGCAGGGGAGGCAGGCCGGCGTGGTCATGACGTGTACGGGAAGCGTCCGCCGGTGCATCGCAATGCGTGCTGGGAGGGGGATCACAAGCGGGTCCCGGTACGGGTGGATGTCGAGGGCCGGGCGGCGTGCCCGTGGGTGACATGGTTCATCGATGTCGCGACGAAAGTGATCGTGGGGGTGGCCATCACCCCGCACGAGCCGGCCCGCGACGCCGTGCTGGCGGCGCTGCGGACAGGGATCAGCCGCGCCGGTCCCCATGGGCCCTGGGGTGGGCTGCCGGCCGTGGTGCGGGTGGACCGTGGGAAGGAGTTCTTGTGCCGGGCGGTGTCGCGGGCGCTGGGCGCCTTCGCGGTCCCGGTGGAGGACCTGCCGGCCTACACGCCGTACCGCAAGGGCACCATCGAGCAGCTGAACGACGCGGTGGACGAGATGTTCCTGGTCTCCCTTCCCGGCTACACCCGCCGTGCCCGCCCCGTGGGAGCTCACCGTCCCGACCAGGTGGAGGACCTGCTGTCCTTCGCGGACTTCGTCGAGGTGCTGCTGGGCTGGGTGCGGTGGTGGAACACACAGCACCGGCCCACCGGCCTTCCACCGGGGCTGACGCCGGCGGCAGCCTGGGAGGCGGATCCAGCCCCGGTAGAGGACGTGGACGAGAAACTGCTGGCGTTCTTCGCGCTGGAGGACGACGGCAGGGTGCGGAAGATCTCGACGAACGGGATCAGGTGGCGGCGACGCTGCTACATCGCGCCCTGGATGGTCGGGCACGTCGGCACACGGGTCCGGCTGCGGTACCTGCCGCACTATGACGGGAACATCGAGGTCTTTTCCACCGACCAGCCCGGCCGCCACCTGGGCACCGCCTACCTCGCGGACGAGGCGACACTGGAGCAGCGCAGAGAACTGGCCTCGGTCAGGGAGAAGAAAGCCCGCGCGCTGAAAGCCGACCTGAAGGCGGCGGAGAAGCTGCGCCGGACCCGCTACACGGCCCAGACCGCGCCGGGCACTCCGCGTCCGCGGCGCAACGTGACCGAGCAGCAGGCCCGAGCTGAGATCACCCGCGCGAAGGCGACCGACCTGGCAGCCCGCGCACTGCCGGACCTGATCCCTCC
>NZ_JARAVO010000391.1:0-5079 GCF_033792805.1 Streptomyces sp. PA03-1a | reverse complement strand
GTACGGACGGGGCGGCGGCCGGGGCCTCCGGGGGCAGGACGGGCTCGGCGTCGGGGCCGGCGTCCGTGCCGGGACGCGGGACGGTGAGCATCTCCTGCGGGATCATCATGACCGCGCCGGTGCCACCGCGGGCCGAGGGCCGGAAGGACACCGTCAGGCCGTGCTTGCGGGCCAGCCGGCCGACGACCGTCAGTCCGAGCCTGGTCCCGGACAGGCCGGTCAGGTCCCCGGACCCGGCCGCCACGGCGCTCTGCGCCCGGCGCAGCGCGACCTCGCCCATGACCAGGCCGCTGTCCTCGACCGTGATGACCGCGCCCGCGGGCACCTCCTCCACGTACACGTGGACTTCGGCGGTGGGCGGGGAGAAGTTGGCGGCGTTGTCCATGAGTTCGGCCAGCGCGTGCATCACGCCCTCGGCGGCGTGGCCGACGACGGCGACCTCGCTGGTGGAGTGGAGCCGCACCCGCTGGTAGCCGGCGATACGCCCCATCGCGCCGCGCAGGATCGACTCCATCCGGATCGGCTTGGCCCACCGGCGTCCGGAACGGGCCCCGGTCAGCACGGCGATGCTGTCGGCGAGGCGGCCGGCCTGGGCGGTGCGGTGGTCCAGGTGCAGCAGGTCGTGCAGTACGGCGGGGTCGCTGTGGCGGTGCTCCATCTGGCGCAGGTCGGCCAGCATTCCGGTGGCCAGTGCCTGCATGCGTCCCGCGGCGTTGGCACCGACGGCCATCGCCGCGGCGCGGCGCGACTCGCTCGTGCCGACCCGGTCGGCGATCAGGGCCAGCATGCGGCGCTGCGGGCCGGTCAGTGGCTCGCGCACCGCGGTGAGCACCCGGTCCACGGTCTCACCGGCGGCGATCCGGCCGACGGCGGCCGGCAGCAGCTCGTCGGCGAATCGTTCCGCCTCGGCCCGCAGGGCGTCGAGCTGTCCGGCGAGGCGCCGGGCCCGCCAGCGCTCCTGCGCCGCCACGGCCACGGCGCAGGCCAGCGCCAGGATCCCGGCGGCCGCGCCGATCACCGCGGGGGCACGCAGCGACCCGGGGGCGGCGACCACCAGCCACACGGCGACCGGGACGGTGACCACCAGGGGTACCGCCAGGGCCCGCGCCAGGTACGCGAACGGAGCACGCTGCTCACGCCGCCGTGCCGGGATGCGCAGGCGCCCGGTCCGCGGGCGCGGGAGCGCGGTCTGCGCTGTCATCGATCAGGACCTCGGGGCCGTACGGACGGATGGGATGGGCGAAGCGGAATCCAACAAAAACGGGCACCACCACGGGCACGAATCCCAGGCGGGTTCCGTGTTCGCGGGGAACTCGCGGTCACTATATGCGAGTTGCCAGTGGTGTTGATCAATGCTCCGATGACATTTGTTGGCTGGTGAGGATATGTGAGGTTGCCGCGGCATGCCGGCGCCCGAGCGAGGGGGAACCGGCGCCTCCGCTCCCCGCAGGCACCGCCACCGCCACGTCCACCGCCGCCGCGGCTCCTCGGTGCCGCTGACCACGTCGTTCGCCCTACCGAACGGGTCGGGGCCACGGCACGCGCCCGGCGGTCGGCGGCCCGGGGCCCGCCGGGCGCGGACCGCGGGCGGCGGGAACCTGACGACGTGTCCACTGTGCGACATGTCGCAAGCGCGCCACGCCGTTCATCCTCGGACCGGCTCAGCCCGCGGCCGAGGCGGCACGGTGCACGGCTTCCGCGTCCGCCTCCAGCGGCACGTCCGCGCGGACGAACCGCGCGGCGATCGCGACGACCAGAGCCAGGACCAGGGCTCCCGCGCCGACGAGGAACAGCGTCCGTGGTCCTGGCCGGTCCGGGCGAAGACGTAGGAGTAGAGGTAGGCGGAGAGGGCCAGCGACAGCGCTCCGGCGACGGTCGCCTTGCCCCATGCCGCCGACTGCGCCTCGGGGTGCCGCGGTACGAGTTCGTGGACGCGGCCCAGCACGACGGGCACGACACCGGGAGGGAAGGAACCGATGACCACGCTCAGCACCGCGATCTCGGGCAGGGCGTGCGCCGTGGCGAGCGCGGCGAGGGCCCCCGTCTGCACCAGGGTGATCAGCAGCAGGGCCCTGGCGAAGCCGAGGCGGTCGCCGAGGAGGCCGTAGAGGGTGGGGCCGACGAGGGCGCCGAGTCCGTACAGGATCCAGATCATGGAGCCGCCGGCGGAACCGCGGCCCAGGCCCCGGCTGACGAAGTCGGCGAGGAACGCCATGGCCGGGGTGAGACCCATCGAGATCAGGGCGTACTCCACGAGCAGCAGCCGCAGCCGCGGCGAGCGGGCGGGCTTCCGCTCCCCCGGCACCGGCACCGGCGCTGCGGCGACCGCGGACGGCGACGGGGCGGCGACCGGCGTCGGCCAGCCGTTCCAGCTCAGTACGGTGAGGATCGCGCACAGGACGGCCAGCCCCGCCCAGGTCCCGCGCAGTCCGAAGTGCAGCAGCAGGGGCACCAGGGTCCCCGTGGCGGCGATGCCGACACCGAGCCCCGCGAAGATCGCCCCGCCCGCCAGCCCGCGCCGCTCCCCCTTCAGGTACGGGAGCACGGCACCGGCCACCCGCACCATGATCACGCCGCCGGCGAGCCCCGAGGCCAGGCGCCAGAGGAAGAACCACGGCACCGAGACGGGAACACTGCAGGCCAGCAGCGCGAGCGTGGCGAGCGCCATCATCCACCGCAGGGCCCGGCGGTCGCCCAGCCGGCGCCCCACCCACCGGGCGCTCAGCGCGCCCGCCAGGTACCCGGCGAGGTTGGCCGCGCCGAGGTACGCCACCGCGGACGGGGAGAACCAGTGGGCGTTGATCAGTTCGGGGACCAGAGGCGTGTAGGCGAACCGGGCGAGGCCGATGCCGACGAAGCTGGCGCTCGCGCCCGCCGCTATGGCCCGCCATGCGGCGGGTCCCGGTGGTGTGGTGGTCATCTGCTCGCTTCCGCCTTCCGCCCGGTCGCGACGGATCCGGGCGGCGCCCGGTCCGTCAGCAGTCCGGGCCATCTTTGACAACACCGTCATGTTTGACAGCCTTGCAAACTTTGACGGAGCCGTCAAAGATGAATTACCGTGGGCGCATGGCTGGACGGCGTCAGTTCGATGAGCAGCACACCCTGGGCCGGATCCTGGACGTCTTCTGGAACCAGGGGTACGGAGCGACCTCCATGCAGGACCTGGCGACCGCCACGGGCGTGCAGCGCGGCTCGCTCTACCACGCGTACCACGACAAGGAGACGCTGTTCCTGCGCGTCTTCCAGGACTACGCCGACGCCTTCGTCGCCGAGGCCGCCGCCACGCTGGACCAGCCCGACGTCCGGCGGGCGCTGGAGGACTTCTTCGACTTCACCATCGCCTCCATGACCCACGGCACCCCCGCCCGCGGCTGCCTGTCGACCAAGACCGCCACCGACACCCAGGCGGACGCCGAACCCATCCGGGCCGCGATCCGCGACCTGCTGGACCGGCTCGAGGGCGTCATGGCCGAACGGCTCTCCCGCGGCGATGCGGCCGGCCTGCTCGCCGTCCCTCCCACCGAGGCCGCGCGGGTCCTGGTCACCATGACCCGCGGCACCGTCGTCATCGAGCGCGTCTACCAGGACGCGGACCGGCTCCGGGCCACCGCGAGGTCCCTGATCACGATGGTGCTCGGCGCACGGCAGCAGGCCACCGCCTGATCAACGGGCCCGGTAGGGTGCCCGGTTGACTTTCTCCGCTCCCTGGAGAGAGGGGATTCCTACGGCTCGCGCTGTAGGGTTTCCTGCTTCGTCGCCGGCTGCCCGCCCGGATTTCTCCGTTGAGGTCTTACACCGGCTCCACAGGCTGACACCGTCAGTCCGACGGCCAGCAGGTGCATCAACCAGTGAGCACCTGCTGCATAATTGGGGATGGACACCGGTCCGCCGTCGCGGCGAACCAACCTTCCCCGCCCCGCCCCTCAGGGGTTCGATTCCTCCCCGTGCTGAAGGGCAGAGTTCCACGAAGGAGATTGGATGACCGCGGCGGAGGGGAACGAGCCCGGCTGGACGGACACGCGCACCTGGGTGCAGCGGCACCTGCGCGACGGGGAACACCTCGAGTCCGCGGAGCCGCTCCGCGGCGGCTGGACCTCGCAGATGCGCCGCCTGCGGGTCACGGGGCCGGGAGGCGGACGCCAGTTGGTGCTGCGTTCCTTCGTGGAGCCCTTCTACCTCCGCCACGCGGAGGGCCTGCTCACCCGTGAGGCGCGGGTCCTGGCGCTGCTCGGCCCGACCGCCGTCCCCGCCGCCGAGTTCCACGCCGTCGACGCGACGGCGGAGCACTGCGACCATCCGTCGCTGCTCATGTCCCACCTCCCGGGGGAGGTACGCCTGGCGGACACCGACGCCGGGGCGCGGGCGTGGCTGCTGGCCCGTCAACTCGTCCGCATCCACGGGCTCGACGTCGGCGAGACGGACCGGCCCCGCACCTACCAGCCCTGGACGGCGCCCGAGCGCGTCCGCCCGCCCGGGACCACGAGCCGTCCGGACCTGTGGGCCCGCGCGGTGGACGTCATACGCCGCGACCCGCCCGCCCACGAAGGCCTGTTCCTGCACCGCGACTTCCACCCGGGCAACGTCCTGTTCTCCGGGCACGGCGGCCACCTGCGCATCTCGGGCGTCGTCGACTGGGTCGAGACCTCCTGGGGCCCCGCCGACCTCGACGTGGCCCACTGCGCCACGGCACTCGCGCTGTTGCACGGACCCGTTGCGGGACTGCGCTTCGCCGACCTCTACACCGCCGCGGGCGGCCGGCTGGCGGACTCCCCCGGCGCCCACCTCTACTGGCGGCTCCTGGACGCCCTCGCCTTCGCACCCGACGCCGAGAAGGTCGCCGTCCCCTGGCGCGAACTCGGCCGCACCGACCTCACCCCGGCGACGCTCGCGACGCGCCTGGAGACCTACGTCGCGGCGCTGCTCGCCCGCTACGGCGACGCCTGACCCAACAGGCGGGCGTCCGGTGCCGGACACCGTTCCCATCTGTGCAACTGCGCGTACTCCCCCCGGTTTTCGTCTTGTCACCCGGGTGTGATCACCACGAGGGTGCAGGGCGAGCCGCGGGCGCGAAGGTGCGCC
>NZ_JARAVO010000390.1:1920-5093 GCF_033792805.1 Streptomyces sp. PA03-1a | reverse complement strand
GGACAAGCCCTCGGCTTATTAGTACCGGTCAGCTCCACCCATTACTGGGCTTCCACATCCGGCCTATCAACCCAGTCGTCTACTGGGAGCCTTAACCCCTCAAGGGGGTGGGAGTCCTCATCTCGAAGCAGGCTTCCCGCTTAGATGCTTTCAGCGGTTATCCCTCCCGAACGTAGCCAACCAGCCATGCCCTTGGCAGGACAACTGGCACACCAGAGGTTCGTCCGTCCCGGTCCTCTCGTACTAGGGACAGCCCTTCTCAAGACTCCTACGCGCACAGCGGATAGGGACCGAACTGTCTCACGACGTTCTAAACCCAGCTCGCGTACCGCTTTAATGGGCGAACAGCCCAACCCTTGGGACCGACTCCAGCCCCAGGATGCGACGAGCCGACATCGAGGTGCCAAACCATCCCGTCGATATGGACTCTTGGGGAAGATCAGCCTGTTATCCCCGGGGTACCTTTTATCCGTTGAGCGACGGCGCTTCCACAAGCCACCGCCGGATCACTAGTCCCTACTTTCGTACCTGCTCGACCCGTCAGTCTCACAGTCAAGCTCCCTTGTGCACTTACACTCAACACCTGATTGCCAACCAGGCTGAGGGAACCTTTGGGCGCCTCCGTTACTCTTTAGGAGGCAACCGCCCCAGTTAAACTACCCACCAGACACTGTCCCTGATCCGGATCACGGACCGAGGTTAGACATCCAGCACGACCAGAGTGGTATTTCAACGACGACTCCACAATGGCTGGCGCCACTGCTTCAAAGTCTCCCACCTATCCTACACAAGCCGAACCGAACACCAATATCAAGCTGTAGTAAAGGTCCCGGGGTCTTTCCGTCCTGCTGCGCGAAACGAGCATCTTTACTCGTAGTGCAATTTCACCGGGCCTGTGGTTGAGACAGTCGAGAAGTCGTTACGCCATTCGTGCAGGTCGGAACTTACCCGACAAGGAATTTCGCTACCTTAGGATGGTTATAGTTACCACCGCCGTTTACTGGCGCTTAAGTTCTCAGCTTCGCCCCACCGAAATGGAGCTAACCGGTCCCCTTAACGTTCCAGCACCGGGCAGGCGTCAGTCCGTATACATCGCCTTACGGCTTCGCACGGACCTGTGTTTTTAGTAAACAGTCGCTTCTCGCTGGTCTCTGCGGCCACCACCAGCTCAGGGAGCAAGTCCCCTCACCAGCAATGGCCCCCCTTCTCCCGAAGTTACGGGGGCATTTTGCCGAGTTCCTTAACCACAGTTCACCCGAACGCCTCGGTATTCTCTACCTGACCACCTGAGTCGGTTTAGGGTACGGGCCGCCATGAAACTCGCTAGAGGCTTTTCTCGACAGCATAGGATCATCCACTTCACCACAATCGGCTCGGCATCAGGTCTCAGCCTCAATGAGTGGCGGATTTGCCTACCACTCGGCCTACACCCTTACCCCGGGACAACCACCGCCCGGGCTGGACTACCTTCCTGCGTCACCCCATCGCTCACCTACTACTGGATAGGTTCAGCGGCTCCACCACTCCCCATCACTCCGAAGAGATCAAGGGCGGCTTCACGGCCTTAGCATCACCAGATTCAGCGCTGGCGCTTCAAAGCGGGTACCGGAATATCAACCGGTTGTCCATCGACTACGCCTGTCGGCCTCGCCTTAGGTCCCGACTTACCCTGGGCAGATCAGCTTGACCCAGGAACCCTTAGTCAATCGGCGCAAGAGTTTCCCACTCTTGTATCGCTACTCATGCCTGCATTCTCACTCGTGAACCGTCCACGACTCCCTTCCAGGGCCGCTTCACCCGGCACACGACGCTCCCCTACCCATCACAGCCTCCGTTGGGAGTATTGCTGCAATGACACGACTTCGGCGGTACGCTTGAGCCCCGCTACATTGTCGGCGCGGAATCACTTGACCAGTGAGCTATTACGCACTCTTTCAAGGGTGGCTGCTTCTAAGCCAACCTCCTGGTTGTCTGTGCGACTCCACATCCTTTCCCACTTAGCGTACGCTTAGGGGCCTTAGTCGATGCTCTGGGCTGTTTCCCTCTCGACCACGGAGCTTATCCCCCGCAGTCTCACTGCCGCGCTCTCACTTACCGGCATTCGGAGTTTGGCTAAGGTCAGTAACCCGGTAGGGCCCATCGCCTATCCAGTGCTCTACCTCCGGCAAGAAACACACGACGCTGCACCTAAATGCATTTCGGGGAGAACCAGCTATCACGGAGTTTGATTGGCCTTTCACCCCTAACCACAGGTCATCCCCCAGGTTTTCAACCCTGGTGGGTTCGGTCCTCCACGCGGTCTTACCCACGCTTCAACCTGCCCATGGCTAGATCACTCCGCTTCGGGTCTTGGGCGTGCGACTGGATCGCCCTATTCGGACTCGCTTTCGCTACGGCTACCCCACACGGGTTAACCTCGCCACACACCGCAAACTCGCAGGCTCATTCTTCAAAAGGCACGCAGTCACGAGACACCAGCAAGCTGATGTCCGACGCTCCCACGGCTTGTAGGCACACGGTTTCAGGTACTATTTCACTCCGCTCCCGCGGTACTTTTCACCATTCCCTCACGGTACTATCCGCTATCGGTCACCAGGGAATATTTAGGCTTAGCGGGTGGTCCCGCCAGATTCACACGGGATTTCTCGGGCCCCGTGCTACTTGGGTGTCGTACAAGCAAGCCGCTAATGTTTCAGCTACGGGGGTCTTACCCTCTACGCCGGACCTTTCGCATGTCCTTCGCCTACATCAACGGTTTCTGACTCGCCCAGCCGCCGGCAGACGACTGAAGTACGATCCCACAACCCCACATGCGCAACCCCTGCCGGGTATCACACGCATACGGTTTGGCCTCATCCGGTTTCGCTCGCCACTACTCCCGGAATCACGGTTGTTTTCTCTTCCTGCGGGTACTGAGATGTTTCACTTCCCCGCGTTCCCTCCACACTGCCTATGTGTTCAGCAGCGGGTGACAGCCCATGACGACTGCCGGGTTTCCCCATTCGGACACCCCCGGATCAAAGCTCGGTTGACAGCTCCCCGGGGCCTATCGTGGCCTCCCACGTCCTTCATCGGTTCCTGGTGCCAAGGCATCCACCGTGCGCCCTTAAAAACTTGGCCACAGATGCTCGCGTCCACTATGCAGTTCTCAAACAACGACCCGTCACCCAACC
>NZ_JARAVO010000038.1:0-49224 GCF_033792805.1 Streptomyces sp. PA03-1a | reverse complement strand
GTACCTGCGGGCGGGTGGCCAGGGAGACGAGGGGGAGAGCGGTGCCGGGCGTGGGGGGCTTGTGGAACCGTGGTGCGCGACAACGTTGTCATTTGAGCTGGGCATGACTATACCGGCTGAGAAGGCAACGATGTCAAGGGAGTTGACGTGCACCCGAGGGGGTCTTCCCGCGCACCCGTGGGGCACGCTACTGTCCCCGCGGCTTGTGTGACCCGTGGCGCGCGACCCGTCCGAGAGAAGAAGGGCCGCGTCATGCGTTTGCGTACGACGTCCGTTCTGCTGGCCGCCGTCCTGGCGGTCGGCGGTGCCACTCCCGCCCTCGCGGCGCCCGCCGCGCCGCCACCCGATCTCGTACAGGACCCCACCGCCTACGTCGACCCCCTGATCGGCACCAAGAACGGCGGCAACGTCTTCCCCGGCGCCGTCGTCCCCCTCGGCATGCTGTCCTGGAGCCCCGAGACCACCCGCGGTGACGCCACCCGCACCACGGCGCCCGGTGGTTACCACTACGACGCGACCCGCATCCGGGGCTTCAGCCTCACCCACATGTCGGGCACCGGCTGCGCGGGCGGCAGCGGCGACATCCCGTTCCTCCCGTACGCCGGAGAGGTCACCACCTCGCCCGCGGCGGACACCAAGGACGCGGTGTACGCCGCGGACTTCAAGCACGCCGACGAGACCGCCGAGCCGGGCCGCTACAAGGTGGGCCTGTCCTCCGGCGTGACGGCGGACCTGACGGCCACCGCGCGCACCGGCTCCGGCCGCTTCACCTTCCCCGCGGACAAGCCCGCCTCGATGCTGATCCGCACCGCCAACTCCGAGGTCGGGTCCACGGACTCCACCGTGATCATCGACCCGCAGGCCCGTACCGTCTCCGGCTCGGTCACCTCCGGGAACTTCTGCGGCTACCTCGACCCGGAGGGCCGGCGCTCCTACTACACCCTCTACTTCACCGCCCGCTTCGACCGCTCCTTCAAGGCGACCGGCACCTGGCAGGACGACAAGGTGACCCCCGGCTCCACCACCGCCTCGGGCGGCACGGGAGGCTTCTCCCACGGCGGGACGCCGGTCGCGGGCAAGGGCGCCGGCGGCTGGGTGGAGTTCGCGCCCGGCAGCGGACCGGTGAACGTCAAGGTCGGCATCTCGTACGTGAGCCAGGCAGGCGCCGAGGCCAACCTCGCCGCCGAGAACCCGCGGCACCGCTCCTTCGACTCGGTACGGGACGCGGCCGGTCGCGCCTGGCGCGACCGGCTGGGCGCGATCAAGGTGGGCGGTGGCACGGACGCCGAGCGCAGCACCTTCTACACCGCCCTCTACCACGCGCTGATCCACCCCAACGTCATCAGCGACACCGACCGCAGATACCGCGGCAGCGACGGCGAGGTCCACACGGTGGCCCGCGGCCACCAGGCGCAGTACGGCACCTTCTCCGGCTGGGACGTCTACCGCTCGCAGGTGCAGCTACTCACCCTGCTGAGCCCGCGCACCGGCTCGGACATCGCCCAGTCCCTGTACGAGCTCGCCGAGCAGAACGGCGGCGTCTGGGACCGCTGGCTGCACGGCGCCTCCGGCACGCACGTCATGAACGGCGACCCGTCACCGGCCGCCCTCGCCGGGATCCGGGCCTTCGGCGGCACGGACTTCGACCTGCGCGGCGCGCTCGACTCCCTGGTGAAGGCCGCGACCGTGCCGACGGAGCGCGACCTGTCGCCGGTGGGCAAGCCGATCCTCTCCGTGGGTCAGCGCCCGTCCCTGGACAAGTACCTGAAGCTGCACTACATGCCGTCCGTCTCCAACGCCTGGGGCGGCGCCGCCGAGACGCTGGAGATGTCGGGCGCCGACTTCGCCCTCTCGCAGCTCGCCTCGGCCGCCGGCCGGAAGCACACCGCCGCCGACTTCGCCCGGCGCTCCCAGTGGTGGCAGAACAACTTCAACCTCGCCGCCGACCCGAGCGGCGGTTACATCGCCAACCGCGCGGCCGACGGCAGCTGGGTCACCGGGTTCACCCCGGCCACCGGCAACGGCTTCGTCGAGGGCACGGCCGCCCAGTACACCTGGATGGTGCAGCACGACCCGGCCGGGCTGTTCGCGGCGATGGGCGGCCGCGGCGAGGCCCTCGACCGGCTGGACTCGTTCTTCCACACGGCGGACGGCAAGTGGGCCTTCACCGGCAGCGGCGGCGAGAAGTCGGAGATGGACAACGAGCCGTCGATCAACGTGCCGTACCTCTACGCCTACGCCGGCGCGCCCTACAAGACGCAGGAGACCGTGCGGGCCGCGATGGGCGCCCTGTGGTCCACGCAGCCGGGCGGCATCCCCGGCAACGACGACCTCGGCGCGATGTCGTCCTGGTACGTCTTCTCCGCGCTCGGCATGTACCCGCAGGTGCCCTCCCGCGCCGAACTCGTCCTGGGCTCCCCGCTGTTCCCGCGGATCGAGATCGACCGCCCGGCCGGGAACGACATCTCCATCCGCGCGGCGGGCGCGGCGGCCGACGCGCCGTACGTCCGGTCGCTGAAGGTCAACGGACGTGCCAGTGACCGGCCGTGGCTGCCCGCCTCCTTCGTCGAGGACGGAGGCAGGCTCGACTACACCTTGTCGCGTACCGCGGACCGCACCTGGGGAGCGGACGCGGCCGACGCACCGCCCTCGTTCCGGGAGGGTGAGCAGCCGCACCAGGTCGGCGTCGGCCCGACCACGGCGACGATCGCCCCGGGCGGCGGCACCAAGGTCGGCATCCGCGCCCTGTCGTTGCGCGGCGGCGCCGCACCGAAGGTGCGCTTCCGCGTCGAGGTGCCCGACGGCGTCACGGCGTCGCCCGCGGAGGGGGAGTTCACGGACGGCTCCCAGGAGATCACCCTGTCCACCGCCGGCGACGTCAAGCAGGGCTTCTACGACGCCAAGGTGGCGGTGAGCTACGGGGACACCTCGTACGAGCAGCCGGTGTCCCTGACGGTGGCCGCTCCCGGTTCCCTCATCGCGGCGTACAACAGCACGGGCGTCTCGGACGACGCCGGTGACCACGACGAGGCGGACTACGACGGCGGCGGCTGGAGCTACTCCCGTCAGGCGCTCGCTGCGGCCGGCCTCACCGGCGGGACGCAGGGCACGGTCACCGGAGGCCTCGCGTTCACCTGGCCGGATTCCCCCGCCGGCCGCCCCGACAACGCCTCGGCGACCGGCCAGACCATCGAACTGGACACGCCCGCCTCGCGGTTGTCGTTCGTCGGCAGCGCCGTCAACGGCGACCAGCAGACGACGGCGACGGTCACCTACACCGACGGCAGCACCGGTGCCGTCGACCTGTCCTTCACCGACTGGACCGTGGGAGGTGGCGGAGGCAGCGTCAAGTTCGGCAACGAGGTCGTCGCCAAGACCGCCTACCGCAACGTCGCGGGCGCGGACAAGGACCCGGTGGCCACGTACGTCTTCGCCACCAAGCCCTTCCCGGCACCGGACGGCAAGACCATCACGAGCGTGAAGCTCCCGGAGAACACGGACCTCCACGTCTTCACCCTCGCGGTGGACTGACGCGGGAGCACCCCCAGGGGCGGGCGCGGAGCCGACTCCGCGCCCGCCCTTCGTGCTGCCCGGAACGGCGCCCGCATCGCCGATATCAACATCACATAAAGTGGCGCACGTCATAGAGAGAATTCCACCCGACTCGGAACCCTTTTCCCGGAATTCCGTCCCGCAATGCGTATTGCCAATTCTTTGTGCGCGTATTGCCTCATATGGACGCGGGTGGCAGGAGGATATTTCCCGAGCCGTCCCACCGCGACGCTCCATTGTTTCCCCGCTCCGATACGGCGACATCCGGGTGGCGCTGCCGAACCCGGGTCACGCCCCCGTAGGAGCCGGTGCGGCCCTGGTCACAGGGCGTGCCACGCGAAGGAGAAAGCACGTTGGGCCGTTACCTACTGCGCCGCCTCGGCAACTACGCAATCCTGGTGTTCATCGCGGCCAGCGCGACGTACTTTCTCGCATCCTTCACCCTCCACCCCGACATCAACTACCTGTCGAAGAATCCCCGGCCGCCCCTGCACTCGATCTACGCGATCCTGCACGCCTACAACCTCGACCCGCACACGCCCGTGTACCTCCGGTATTGGCGCTGGCTGACCGGGATCGTGCTGCACGGCGATTTCGGCAGGACCTACGACGGCGCATCGGTCAACACCGAGCTGGGCCGCCGCGTCCTGGTCAGCACCGAGCTCCTCTTCGTCGCGACCGTCCTGGGGGCCGTCGGCGGCGTCGCGGTCGGCGCCTGGAACGCACTGCGGCAGTACCGGCCCTCCGACCGGGTGTCGACGATCGTCTCCTACGTCCTGCTGGCCACCCCGGTCGTGGTGATCGCGGTCGGACTGCGGACCCTGGACACCGCGGGTGACGGGCCGCTGGTGCAGTACATCGGGATGTACGACCCGAAGGTGCACGGCACCCTCCCGGTCGTCCTCAACAACCTCGAACACCTCGTGCTGCCGACCCTGACACTGCTGCTCGCCCAGATCCCGTTCTTCAGCCGCTACCAGCGCAGCACGATGCTCGACGTCCTGGGCAGCGACTTCCTGCGGACGGCCCGCGCCAAGGGGCTCCGGCGGCGTCAGGCGGTCCTGCGGCACGGACTGCGCACCGCGGTCATCCCCGTGATGCCGCTGGTGGTCTACAACGTCGTGCTGCTGTTCACCGGCGCCACCTTCACCGAGGAGATCTACGGGTGGCACGGCATGGGGGAGTGGCTGGTCGACTCCATCACCAGCAACGACGTCAACGCGGTCGCCGCCGTGGCGATCTTCACCGCCGGCATCGTCCTGATCGCGGGACTGCTCTCCGACCTCGTCTACGCGGCGCTCGACCCTCGGGTCCGCACCTGAGACGGCCCACGTCGACCGACTCGAGGAGATCCCCTCATGACCACCCCCGCAACCGCCGCCGGGACCGCGGCGCCACACCGGACCAGGAGCCGCGGCGCGCTCGTCCTCGCCCGCTTCGCCCGCAACCGGCTGGCCCTGGTGGGCATCGCCCTGGTGATCGCCCTGGTGCTCCTGGCGTACGCCGTACCGCCGTTCCTGCACTGGACGTACCACGACAACGACTTCGCCAGCCTGGACACCGGGCCCGGGGCCGCGCACTGGTTCGGCACGACCCACTCGGGCCAGGACCTGTTCGCGCTCACCTTGAGGGGCCTGCAGAAGTCACTGGTCGTCGGACTCGTCGGAGGGCCGCTCACGACGCTGATCGCCGCGGTGGTGGGCGCCTCGGCCGGCTACTTCGGCGGCTGGACCGACCGCGTCCTGATGTGGTTCCTCGACCTGATGCTGGTGATCCCGGCGTTCCTGCTACTCGCCGTCCTGTCACCGGCGTTCCAGCACGGGACCTGGCTGTTCTTCGTGGTCCTGCTCGCGGCGTTCGGCTGGATGATCACCGGGCGGGTGGTGCGGAGCATGACCCGGACCCTGCGGGAGCGGGAGTACGTCCTCGCCGCGCGCTACATGGGCGTCCACCCGCTGGTCATCATCTTCCGGCACATCCTCCCCAACGCGGCGTCGATCCTCATCATCGACGCGACCGTCCAGGTGGGCGCGATCGTGCTCGGCGAGACCTCGCTGTCCTACTTCGGGTTCGGCATCCAGGCGCCCGACGTGTCCCTCGGCACCCTCATCGCCGCCGGAACGCCGGACGCCAACACCTCCCCGTGGCTGTTCTTCTTCCCCGCCGCCTTCCTCGTCCTGATCGGCCTCTCCGTCGCGTTCATCGGCGACGGACTGCGGGACGCCTTCGACCCGACGGCACGGGGAGCGAAGTCCCGGGGGCGCGCCCGGCCGGGCACGCCCACCTCCCGGCACGCGAAGGCCGGGCAGGTCCCGCCCAGCAAGCCCTCAGCCGCGGTCATCACCGCCGCACCCACCGAGGAAGGAGTCACCCCTTGAACCCTCCCCATGCTGAAGCAGGGGGAATCCTGGCTCAGGAAGCCCCGCAGGTCAGCACCCCGCAAGGTCTTACTCCCTCAACACCAGCCGGGATGGAACCTGCCCGGTTGTGTACGGCAAAGCCGAGGTGGCTCGTGCTTGGTTCTCGCAACGCGCCGTCGCGCTGGCATGGTTCTCGCTCAGCACGACACACACACTACCCGCCGGTCTTTCGTCCTGGGGGCGAAACCCCTTTCCCTGCCCTGCTCCGCAGGGGTCCGATCCCTCCCCGATCTGAAGGCCGGGGCATCCGCGGAGGAACCTGGTGACCGTCCCCACCGCCGCCCCCGGCGTCCCCACCCCGCGGCCGGCCTCCGGCGACCCGGTCCTGACCGTGCGCGACCTGCGGGTGTCCTTCCCCGGCGAGGCCGGACGGGTGCAGGCGGTCCGCGGGGTGGACTTCACGCTCCGCGCCGGTGAGACCCTGGCCGTCGTCGGCGAGTCCGGCTCCGGCAAGTCCGTCACCGCCACCGCCGTGCTCGGCCTGCTCCCGGACGACGCGGAGGTCACCGGCTCCGTACGGCTCAACGACCGCGAGCTCCTCGGACTGCCGGACCGTCAGATGTCAGCCATCCGCGGCCGTGACATCGGCATGGTCTTCCAGGACCCGCTCTCGGCGCTCACCCCCGTCTTCTCCATCGGCACCCAGCTGGTGGAAGCCCTGCGGATCCACCAGGACCTCACCGCCGCCCAGGCCCGCGAACGGGCCCTGGAACTGCTGGACCTGGTGGGCATCCCCGACCCGAGGCGGCGCGTCGACGCCTTCCCGCACGAGTTCTCCGGCGGCATGCGCCAGCGGGCGATGATCGCCATGGCCATCGCCAACGACCCCGAGGTGATCATCGCCGACGAGCCCACCACGGCGCTCGACGTCACCATCCAGGCGCAGGTGCTGGAGGTCCTGGGCAAGGCCCAGGAGGTCACCGGAGCCGCGATCCTCCTGATCACCCACGACCTCGGCGTGGTGGCCGGCATGGCCGACCGGGTGGTCGTCATGTACGCCGGCAAGCCGGTGGAGACCGGGACCGCCGACCAGCTGTTCGCCACCCCCCGCATGCCCTACACCATCGGCCTGCTCGGCTCGGTGCCGCGGCTCGACACCGGGGACCGGACGGCCCTCACCCCCATCGAGGGCACGCCGCCGTCGATGGTGGACCTCCCGGCCGGCTGCCCCTTCGCGGAGCGCTGCCCGGTGGCCGTGGACCGCTGCCGTACCGAGGAGCCCGGCCTGCGCGCCGTCGCGACCGGAGCCGGTCACGCCACGGCGTGCCATCGCGCACACGAGATCGACACGCCCGGCGGGATCCCCTCCCCGGGCATGTTCCCCACCCCCGCCTCACCGCGGCGGCCCGGCGGACCCCCGCGCGCGGCACGGCCCGAGGTGCTCCGGGTCACCCACCTCACCAAGCACTTCCCGCTCCTCAAGGGCGCGGTGTTCAAGCACCGGGTGGGCACGGTGCGCGCCGTCGACGGCGTGGACTTCGACATCCGCCAGGGCGAGACCCTCGCGCTGGTGGGCGAGTCGGGCTGCGGCAAGACCACCACCATGCTGCAGATCCTCGACCTCGCCGGGCAGCGCGGCGGCACCGTGGCCGTCCTCGGCAGGGACGTCGGGCAACTGGACGGGAAGGCGCGGCGGGAGCTGCGCCGGGACCTCCAGGTGGTGTTCCAGGACCCGATGGCGTCACTGGACTCCCGCATGCCGATCGGCGACATCCTGGCCGAGCCGCTGCGCACCCACGGCTGGGACCGGGAACGCATCGCCGCGCGCGTCCCCGAACTGCTCCGCCTCGTCGGGCTGCTGCCCGAGCACGCCGAGCGCTATCCCGCGGAGTTCTCCGGAGGACAGCGGCAGCGGATCGGCATCGCCCGGGCGCTGGCCCTGGACCCCAAGCTGGTCGTGCTGGACGAGCCGGTCTCCGCGCTGGACGTCTCGGTCCAGGCCGGGGTGATCAACCTCCTCGACGAGCTGCAGGCAGAACTCGGCCTGAGCTATCTGTTCATCGCGCACGACCTGTCGGTCATCCGGCACATCGCCGACCGCGTCGCCGTCATGTACCTCGGCCGCATCGTCGAGGCCGGCGACGTCGAGGACGTCTTCGCCCGACCGGCCCACCCCTACACCCAGGCACTGCTGTCGGCCGTGCCGCTGCCCGACCCCCGCAAGGAGCGGCAGCGCCGGCGGATCATCCTCCAGGGCGACCTGCCCAGCCCCGCGGACACCCCCTCGGGATGCCGGTTCCGCACCCGCTGCCCCAAGTACCTGCAGCTCGCACCGGCCGAGGCCAGACGCTGCGACACCGAGGACCCCGCCGCAGGGGCCCTGGGCGAGGACCACACCGCCGCCTGCCACCACGCGGCCGCCCTGGAGGTCCTGTGACGCGCCCCCGGCCTGTGACGCGCCGGCCTGTGACGCACCCCCGGCCGTCCCGCCCGGCGGACACCCGACCCACGGAACCCACAAGGAGAGTCAGTTGAACCGAAAGTCCGTAAAGCTGGCCACGGCAGTCGTGGTGTCCGCGGGTCTCCTCGCCGGCGCCACCGCGTGCGGAAGCGGCAACGGCGGCGCGAGCTCGTCGGCGCCCAAGGCCCCGCCCAAGGCGACCCTCAACCAGATCAACCCCGCCGACCCCGCGGGACTCCGGCAGGGCGGCACCCTCAACTTCCCCGTCGACGAGTACCCCACCCAGTGGAACAGCCTCAACGCGGCCTCGCAGAACACCGTCGCCGTGACCACGACGATGGCCCCCCTGCTGCCGTCGCTCTTCCACAGCACCCCCGACAACAAGCGGACCCCCAACCCGAACTACCTCAGCAAGGTGAGCACCGCCGTCAAGCACGGCAGGCAGGTCACCACCTACGCGCTCAACCCCAGGGCCCGGTGGTCCGACGGCACACCCATCACCTGGAAGGACTTCCGCGCGGACTGGCAGGCGCAGAACGGGAAGAACCCCAAGTACACCCCCGTCAGCACCTCCGGCTACGAGCAGATCTCCTCGGTCGCCGAGGGGAGCGACGCGCGGCACGTCGTCGTCACCTACGCCACACCCTTCTCCGAATGGCAGACGCTGTTCTCGCCGCTGTACCCGGCATCGCAGATCGACACCCCGCAGAAGTTCGACGCCGGCTACAAGAACCGGATCCCGGTCACCGCGGGCCCGTTCAAGGTCAGCAGGATGGACCCGACGACCAAGGTCGTCTCCGAGGTCCGGGACCCCCACTGGTGGGGCCCGAAGCCGGTGCTGGACGGCATCAACTTCCGCACCCTGGACGCCGCGTCGACACCCGGGGCCTTCGCCTCCGGCGAGATCGACGTCGAGGACATCGGGCCCGACGTGGCCGCCTACAAGCAGGCGCAGAAGGTGCCGCACACCTCCATCCGCGTGGCGGGCGCCCCGAACCTGCGGCAGATGGTGGTCAACGGCGCGAGCCCGCTGCTGAAGGACGTCCGTGTCCGCCGGGCCCTGTTCATGGCACTGGACCGCCAGGCCATCGGCAAGGCCGACCTCAACGGCCTGCCGTTCCCTGCCCAGCCCCTCGACAACCACTTCCTCGTCAACAACGACGTCGCCTACAAGGACAACGCCGGCTCCCTCGGCCGCTTCGACCCCGCCGCGGCGGGGCGGCAACTGGACGCGGCGGGCTGGAAACCGCACGGCGACGTCCGTGAGAAGGACGGCAGGCCGCTGGAGCTGACGCTGACCATCCCGTCGGGCACGCCCATCGCCGCCAACGAGGCACAGCTGTTCACGGCGATGCTCAAGAACGTGGGCATCAAGCTCGACACCAAGGTCAAGCCGAGCGACGACTTCTTCAACGACGTCAGCGCCGGGAAGTTCGACCTCACGCTGTTCAGCGGCATCGGCTCCGTGCCGTTCTTCCCGCTGACCAACGGTGCGGCGTCCTTCGTCTCCCCCGAGCACGGCAACGTCGGCCAGAACTACTCGCGCATCGGCACCGCCGGGATCGACGCCGACATGCACAAGGCGGGCACCGAGGTCGGCCACTCCGCCTACCTCGCCGACCTCGACGCGGCCGACGCCGCGCTGTGGAAGCTGGCCGCGAACCTGCCGCTCTACCAGCGGCCGCAGATCGTCGCGACCAAGTCCGACGTGGCCAACTACGGCGCCTTCGGTTTCCAGGACACCGACTGGACCCGGATCGGCTTCACCAAGTAACCCCACTGGACCGCGGCGCGGGAGGACGACCCCCTCCTCAACGCCTCCCGCGTCGCGTCGGCCCCGACCCGAGCCGACACCCCAGGAAGGGCCCTTGTCCCCGGTGCACCGGGGACAAGGGCCCTTCGTCCGTACCGCCGTCGGCTACTTGACGCCGAAGGCGCGGATCAGGGTCTGGCTGACGCTGTTCCCCTTCGCGTCCCGCGCCGTCGTGCGCAGGCTCGCGAAGCGGGCCCGGGACGGCGCGTCGAGCTGCGCCTTCCAGCCGCCGCCCGACTGCCGCAGCGTCGTCTTGCGCCAGGTGGCGCCGTCGTCGTACGACACCTCGAGGGTCACCGTGCGGATCGCCCCGGCGCCCGCCGCGCCCTTCAGGTGCGAGGCGGTGACCGTCAGGGCGGTGCGCCGCTTGGCCTTGCCGGACAGGTCGGTGGCCACCGCGTAGTCGAGCTGCACCAGCGGCAGGGGCGTGATGGCCGAGTAGTCCGTCGTGCTCGAGGTGAAGCCCCACTCGGTGCGGGTGCGGGTCGAGTACGGACGGTCCGGCACGTTCCGCTCGCCCTCCACCACGATCCGGTAGGGCTGCGGGTCCGGTGAGAGCCCCTCGACGGTCACGATCCGCTCGTTGTAGTCCTCACCGAGCAGCTGGTCGCCTTGGTACAGCGAGACCTTCGAGGTGTTGCCGTCCACCCAGGCGACGCCCGAGTGACCGCCCGAGTCGCCCCAGGCCGGCAGCACGGACGTGCTGATGATGTCGCCCACCCGGTAGGGGGCCGTCCAGCTGATGCCGTCGTTGAGCACCCGCGGGTGCTGGATCGCCGAGAACCAGGTCTCGGTGTTCGTGCTGCGCGCCTTGTAGGTGCGCATCACGCCCCGCTGGCCGAGGTCGCGCATCGCGGCGGAGGAGATCCAGCGGGCGTCGTCGCCCGCCGAGACCCAGGACGTGAGGGTGCCCTGGGCCGCGACCCGCGTCGCCTGGATGAGCGTGGGCCGGTTGAAGATGAGCGACACGTCCTCGCGGTACGCCACGGCCTCGGCCTGCGTGCTGTTGCGGAACGACTCGTCGATACGGGCCAGGTCCCCGGGACGGGGACGGTAGGACGGGTCCTTCGGGACCGCTCCGTCGTGGTGACGGATCAGGTCGTACGCGTAGCGCGGGTACGGGTGCGAGACCACCTTCAGCGTCGCCGTGCCGGGCTTGCGGAGCCGGCTCAGCAGCCGTGCGCTGTCGTCGGTGCCGAGCGAGGCCACCGGCAGGGGGGCGGCGTCGGGCAGGTCGGCCCAGGGGTCGAACTTGCCGTAGCCGTCGTTCAGGATCAGCAACTGCCGCGCGCCGGCCCTCGCCGCAGCGGCGGCCTGGTCCGGGGCGGACACCGTGTCGCTGCGACGGACGACCGCCACCTGGCCGCGCACCTTGAGCCTGCGGAACGCCGCGGCTGAGCCGTCACCGGCCCAGACCGCGCGGTAGGTGCCCGTGCCGTCCCGCAGCTTGGGGGACATGCTCTGGATGGTGACGTCGTCGTAGGTCTGCGAGCCGGAGGAGAACGTCAGCGGCGGCTGGATCTGCCGCCAGCGGGTCGCGAAGTGGTACGAGCCCTTCGTCACCTTCGGCGTCGGCGTCACCCAGAGGCTGTCGTAGCGCCAGTACTCGGGCATGTAGCTGTCCAGGAAGGGGAACAGGTCGCCGTTGGTGCGGTACTGGTCCACCCGCATGAACTCGTTGGCGGTCGGCTGCGGCGTGACGGCGGCCGCCTTGCGCAGGCTCGCGGCGTCGAACCGCACGGTGCGGTCGGTGTCGAGGTCGATCTGAGGCGCCGAGAACATCGCGAAGCCCAGCGTGTGCGTACCGTCGATGCCGGGCACGTCCGCGTTCAGCCACGCGGAGTAGGTGCTCGGGGACAGGCGCAGGTCGATGCGGCCCGAGGCGTCGACGGCGAACGCCTTGGGGGCGGAGTTGCGCTCCACGTCCTTGAGGATGAGGGTGCCGGGAAGGGCCTTGCCGTGCCGGTCCTTGGCGGTGACCGTCAGGTTGACCCGGCGGCCTTCCTTGTTCACCCCGACCGTGGTGCGGGCCAGGGCCGTGCCGTCGGCGCCGGTGGCGACGAGTCGGGTGGAGTAGGCGCCGTTGTCCTCGGCCGCGTCGAGGTGGGTGATCACGCCGACGGAGGCAGTGCCGTGCGCGGGCACGGTCAGCCGCGGTTCGGTCAGCGTGAACAGGCCCTCGGGCAACTGGCCCGGGTTCAGGGACATGTCCACGGTGACCGGTGCGGCACCGGAGTTGGTGTAGGTGACGTCCTTGCGGACCGTCTGACCCGGCGTGTACGGGTAGTGCGTCTGCGCGTACGCGTCGCCGGAGGCGACCAGGGTGGCCTTCACGGCGGCGGCGACGTCCACGCGCCCGCTGCCCGCCTCGAAGGGGCTGAAGCGTTCGATGGTGCTCGCGGTGGTGCTGATCAGGGCGGCCTTGAGCTGCTGCCCCGTCCAGTCCGGGTGCTGGGCGGCCAGCAGGGCCGCGGCGCCGGCCACGTGCGGCGTCGCCATGGAGGTGCCGCTCATCGTCTGGTACGCGCCCTCCCCCTCAGGGGCGTACTGCGAGCGCGCGGCCAGCACGTTCACCCCCGGGCCGGTCAGGTCGGGCTTGACGGCGTTGTCGCCCACGCGAGGGCCGCGGCTGGAGAAGGATGCCAGCTGGTCCACGCCCTTGCCGGGGCCGTTGACCGCGCCCACCGTCAGCGCGGCGTCGGCGGCACCGGGGGCGCTCACGGTGTACGGCGCGGGGCCGGAGTTGCCCGCCGCGATGACGAACAGCGCCCCGGTCTCCTCGCTGAGCCGGTTCACGGCCTCGCTCAGCGGGTCGGTGCCGTCGGTGGCGTCGCCGCCCAGGCTCATGCTGACGACCTTGGCGTGCTGGTCGCGGGCTGCCCATTCCATGCCGGCCAGGATCCAGGAGTCCTGGCCGCTGCCGAAGTCGTCCAGGACCTTGCCGATGTGCAGGGACGCGCCCGGGGCGACGCCCTTCTCGGTGCCACCGGAGGCGGCGCCGGTCCCGGCGACGGTCGAGGCGACGTGGGTGCCGTGACCGTGCCGGTCGGTGACGTCCGCGCCGGGCACGAAGCTCTCCGTCGCGGCTATGCGGCCGGCGAAGTCCGGGTGCGCGGCGTCGATGCCGGTGTCCAGGACGGCGACGTCCACGCCCTGCCCGGTGTCCCCGCCGGCCCAGACCTCCGGGGCGCCGATCTGCGCCGTGGTGTCCGACAGCGTGGCCTTGACCTTGCCGTCCAGCCACACCTTGGCGATGCCGCCGGCGAGCCGTCCGCCCTCCGCCGTCCTCGCGGCCGCGGTGGCCTTCGCGTCGGCACCGGTCAGGGAGGACCAGAAGTCCGCGGCCCGCTCGTGCTCGGCGGAGATCGCCGCGCCCTGGATGCTGCTGAGGGTCAGCGTCCTGCGCGCGCCCTCCGGGGTCTTGGCGCTGCGGGAGCGGGCGGCGGCGTCGGTGTACGTGACGATGAGCGGCAGCCGGTCGCTGCGCGCGTCGTCGTAGCCGTCCTTCAGCAGCGCGGTGACGTTGAAGAGCCCCTCGTCCAGGGCTCCTGACGCGATGTAGGGGACCGCGGCGTCGGGATACACGTAGGTGTCGGTGCCCACCGACATCACGTGGGCGCCGCCGGTCCTGCCGTTCGGGTCGGTGACCGAGGTGACGGCCTGGGCCCGGCCGTCCCCGGTGACGGTGACCTTGTCGCCGGTGATCAGCGTGACGGTGCGCACGGCTGCGGAAGCGGCACCGGTCGCGGCGGGGGAGGGGGACGTCGCCGAGGGGTCGGCCGATGCGGCCGGACCCGTGGCCGTCAGCACCACCAGGGCGGCGACGGCGGCTGTCAGCCCGCGTCTGCGGGACGGAGGCATGCGCAAGGGAACCTCATGGACTCGATGGGGTGGGGTGGAACGCAGTCAGCCATCCGTTCGCATCGCTGTAAAGGCGGCCCTTTGGCACTTCTGTGCCATGTCACCAAGTGGACACGGCGCAAAGCGGCGCAATGATCGGCAAGCGAGACACACTGCACGGTGTGAGCGGCCGCCGCACAGCGGCACATCCATCACACGCTGCTGACATGACGTCAGTTCGCTCGCGTGCACGAAGGTCAGAGGTGGAGAAGGATGACGGAAGGCGCCGCACCCTTGGAGCTGGTCGGACTCGACGCGGGGGCCGAGGCCGTCTACCGCGAACTGCTCGCACACGGTGGCGGTACGGCCGACGACGTCACCGCGACGTTCGGGCTGGGTACCGGAGCGGCGGTGGCCCTGCTGGAACGCCTGCACCACTCCGGGCTGCTCAGCCGCCGCTCCTCGGGGGAGTACCTGACCGTGGATCCGCGTCACGCGCTGCGGACACTGGTGGAGTCACGCGAACGCCAACTGGCCGCCGTACGCGACGCCACCGGGCCGCTCGGCGCGCTGTTCGACGAGGCCAGGCGGTCCAGCGCCGGCGAACCCGCCACACGGACGATCAGCGGCCCGGAGGAAGTCGGGGACTGCTACTACCGTTTGCACCAGGCCGCCAAGTACGAGATGTGCGGCCTGGCCCGACCTCCCTTCCTGTTCGTTCCGAACGGTCCGCTCGACGAGGCCGCCGTACGGCGCGGCGTACGGGTGCGGGTCGTCTACGCGGCCGCCAGCTTCGACGAGGACGGCGGGGGGCAGGAGCTGGGCAGCCTGGTCTCACGCGGCGAGGAGGCCAGGGTCGTGTCCTCGCTGCCCGTCAAGCTGACCATGGCGGACCGCTCGGCGGCCATGGTGTCGTTGAGCCTGGGCCCCGACAGCACCGACACGCTCTACACCGAGGCGCCCCCCTTGCTCGAAGCCCTGACCGAGCTCTTCGAGCACTACTGGGCCGGTGCCGCCTCACTGAGCGGGCCGAGCTCGCAGCCACCACCGCCACCGGAGCCCTCCACTCCCGGCGAGCAGGTGCGCAATCCCACCGACGAGGAGCGGAACCTGCTCGCACTCTTCGCCGCCGGGGTCAAGGACGACGCCATCGCCCGCCAGTTCGGGATCTCGACGCGGACACTGCGCCGGCGCATCCAGGACCTCTACACGGAACTGGGCACCACCAACCGGTTCGGCGCCGGCGTCGCGGCGGCCCGGCGCAACTGGGTGTGAGCGCGGAGTTGCGCCGACGTGCCGCGGAGGGACGATGGGAGGAGGGCGCGGCGGTGTGCCGTGCCGTCCGAGGTGGTCCAGGTGTCCGAGGCGCGAACGGTCGACTACGGCGTCACCAGGTTCGACGTCCCCCTGCCCGGGACGTTCGAGGAGGCCGTGCGGCGCTACGAGTCCCTGGTGCCGCAGTACCGGGCCGATGAGATCCGGGACCTCGTCCGGTCCGGCGGCTCCTGGGAGAGCGCCCTCGCGCTGGCCGAGGGGAACGCGCCCCACGGATTCATGATCTTCTGGAGGGACTCCGGAACGGCGCTCATGGGCATCGCCGGGGACACGACGCCGTTCGTGATGTACCTGATGGGCAACTACGCCATCGCCGAGCGGATGTTCCGCCACGATCCCTCCGCCATGATGCACGCGCCGCTGCGCACCGAGATCTACCGGAGCGACGACGACGTACCGCGATTCGTGATCGACAAGCCGAGTTCCCACTTCGGCAGTTACGGCAGCGAGGAGATCGCCCAAGTGGGCCTGGAACTGGACCACAAGGTCGCCCACCTGCTGACACTGATGGAGGCGCCGGTGCCCGCCGGGCTCGGCTGACCCGACGATGACGGATCTGCGCTACGGCACCTTCGTGTGCGACGGGTTGCGCCGCGCCCAGGGTCCCCGGTTGCCCGACGGGAGCCCGATCTTCTCCTCGCCGCTGACCTCGACGTTGGTCCTCGGCGACGCGGAAGCGGTCCTCGTCGACCCGCCGTTCACCCGTGAGCAGGTGCACGGTGTCGGGGGCTGGATCGAACGCTCCGGCAGACGGCTGACGTACGTCTACGCCACCCACGGTCACGGCGACCACTGGTTCGGGACCGATCTGCTGCTGCGACGCTTCCCCGGGGCGGTTCCGTACGCCACCGAGGGCACCATCGAGCTGATGCGCTGGCAGGCCACCGAGGGCCGCCGAACCAGGTGGGACGTGGACTTCCCCGGGCTCATCCCGGACAGCCCCGTGGTCTACGGGGTGGTCCCGGCCGACGGGTTCACGCTGGAGGGGCACCCGCTGCGCGTGGTGGAGACCGGCCACACCGACACCGACGACACGACCGTCCTGCACATCCCGTCGATCGGCCTGGTCGTGGCCGGTGACGTGGCCTACAACGGGGTCCACCAGTACCTGCGGGAAAGCGCCGGCGGCGGCATCGACAAGTGGCTCGCCGCGATCGGCACCGTGCTCGCGCTGCACCCGCGCGCGGTCGTGGCCGGCCACAAGAACAAGGCGCTGCCCGACGACCCCGTGATCCTGCGGCAGACCCGCGACTACCTGCTCGACGCCCAGCGCCTGCTGGCGGAGGAACCCCGCCCCCGCACGTTCTACGACCTGATGCTGCAGCTCCACCCGGACCGCCTCAACCCGGGCCCGGTCTGGTACAGCGCCCTCGCCCTCCTGCCCTGACGCCGCCGCCCGGACCGTCATCCGGAACCGGAACGGCAGCGGGGGCGTCGTGCCCAGGGACGACCCACTCGATCATGAAGCATCGTGAAGGAGCCCGGGCATGACGGTTGTGGCCACGCGTTACCTGTACCTCGTCCGGCACGGGGAGGCCGTGCCGGACGAGAGCGGTCTGTCGGACGACGGGCGCCGCCAGGCCGCCCTGCTCGGCCGCCGGCTGGCGGACCACCCGATATCCGTGGTCCATCACGGCCCCCTGCCCAGGGCCGCGCAGACCGCCGCCCTGATCGGGGAGCACCTGGACGGTGCCGTCCTGCGCGTCTCGGAGACCGCCGGAGACTACGTCCCGTACTTCCCGGGGCGGGACGAACTGCCCCCGGACAGCGCCGACCACCTCCTGCGCTTCCTCGACGGCGCCAAGGCGCAGGAGCGCGCGCTCGGTCCGTCGCTGGCCCTGCGCGCGCTCGAGCAGTTCACCGGTCCCGTGGAGGGCGATCAGGAGCGTCACGAACTGGTCGTCACCCACAACTTCCTGGTCGGCTGGCTGGTGAGGCACGCCATGGACGCCCCGCCGTGGCGGTGGCTCGGGGTCAACCAGGGCAACGCGGCCCTGACCGTCATCCGCTATGCGCCGGGGCGGCCCGTCTCGGTCCTGGTCCAGAACGACACCCGCCACCTCCCTGCGGAGCTGCGCTGGACCGGCTTTCCGCCCGAGCTGCGGATGTGAGGGCGCGGACCGGCCGCGTCAGCCGATGGCCCCGTTGGCCGGGTCGACGTGGACCTCGTGGTCGGAGCCGTCCTTGTGGAACTCCACCTCCCAGGTACGGGTGTCGTCGTCGAGGGACACGGAGGTGACCGTGCCGCGCCGGGCGTCCCCGGCCGCCTTCGCCGCTTCCAGGAGGTCGGTGCGGGAACCACGGAGGGCGTCCCGGGCCTCGTCGGCGTCCTGCCGGTCCTGCTCCTGCCGGGCGGTGACGACCTCGCCGTTCGCGGCGTCGATCGTCACCTCGTGCCAGGTGCCGTCCCCGGCCAGCGTCTCGACCTCCCATTCCGTGCGGCCGCGGTCGTCGTCCAGTTCGGCGGACACCACGGTGCCGGGGGCCTGTGCCCGCGCCGTGGCGACGGCGTCGGTGAGGCTCACCGTGCGGGAGCCGCTGGTCCGTTCCTCGCCGTCGGTGCCGCGGTCGTCGTCGCGGGGACCGTCGCCATCGGTGGCGTGGCCGCCGCGGTCGTCGGTGACCACGGCGGACGCCGGCTGCCGGTCGTCGTCGTCCGCCAGTGCGGTCGCCGCGACGCCCCCCGTACCGGCCAGGACGGCGACGGCGGCCGCGGTGGCGATCAGCATCTTGCGCCTCATGATGGTGTGTCCTTCCGTAGCGGTCCGGTGACCACCACGATCGCTCCCCGTACCTGAAGCGGCGCTGAAGGATCCTGAAGGAATCCTCAGGATCGTTTTGGCGGGCTGTACCCATGCGCCTGCTGATCGTGGAGGACGAGCGGAGCCTCGCCGCTTCGCTGGCCAAGGGGCTGACCGCCGAGGGCTTCGGCGTGGACGTGGTCCACGACGGCGACGAAGCGCTGCACCAGGCCGGGCAGCGGACCTACGACCTGATCCTGCTGGACATCATGCTGCCCGGCATGAACGGCTACCGCGTCTGTGCCGCCTTGCGGGCCGCCGGAGACGACACGCCGATCCTGATGCTGACCGCCAAGGACGGGGTGTACGACGAGGCGGAGGGCCTGGACACCGGGGCCGACGACTACCTGACGAAGCCCTTCGCCTACGTCGTGCTCCTGGCCCGCGTTCGCGCGCTGCTGCGACGGCGTTCCCACGGAGGCTCACCGGTGGTCACCATCGGTGGGCTGACCGTCGAGCCCGCCCGCCGCCGGGTCACCCGCGACGGGACCGAGGTCCCGCTCACCGCGCGGGAGTTCGCGGTGCTGGAGCACCTGGTGCTGAACGCCGGCGAGGTGGTCACCAAGGCCGACATCATCGAGCACGTGTGGGACTTCGCCTACAGCGGCGACTCCAACATCGTCGAGGTCTACGTCAGCGCCCCGCGGCGCAAGCTCGGGGCCGCCACCATCCGCACCGTCCGCGGCGCTGGATACGTGATGGAGGCCGGATGAGGTCCGTCCGCGCCCGCACGGCCCTGTCCGCCACCGCGGTGGTGGGCGTCGCCCTGGTCCTGGCGGGCCTCGGGCTCGTCCTCGCGCTCCGGGCCAACCTCACCGGTCAGGCCGGCCTGCGGGCCGAGATCGCCGCGCGTGAGGTGACGGCCCAGATCGCCGCCGGGACCTCGTACGGCCGCCTCGACCTGCCGGACGGCGACGAGTACCCGGTCCGGGTCGCCGACGCCCGCGGCGGTCTCCTCGCGGCCGGAGAGGACGTGCAGCGGATCACCGGAGCGCCGGTACCGGACACGGACGGCGACACCGAGTCCGAGGCCGAGCACGGCACCGGGACCGCCACCGTGGACGGCACGCAGGCGTCGTACCGGTTCGCCGTCCTCTCGGGGGAACGCGACGGTGAGCGCTACACCGTCACCGCGGGGGCCTCCCTCGCCGCCGAACAGGACGCGGTCCGTACGGCGGTGGTCTTCCTGCTGGCCGGACTGCCCGTCATGCTCGCCGTGGTCTGGACGGTGACCTGGCTCGCCGCACGCAACGCGCTGCGCCCGGTCGACGCCATCCGCGCCGAGATGGAGGCCATCACCTCCAGCACCGACCTCTCCCGCAGGGTTCCCGTCTCCCCGGCCCGGGACGAGGTGGCCCGGCTCGCCCGCGCCACCAATGACACGCTCACGGCCCTGGAATCCGCCGTCGAACGGCAACGGCGGTTCGTCGCCGACGCCTCCCACGAACTGCGCAGCCCGATCGCGGCGCTGCGCACCGAACTGGAGGTGGCGAGCGCCCATCCGGCCCTGCTGGACCTGGACGTCGCGGTGAACGACGTGGCCAGGCTCCAGACGCTCGCCTCCGACCTCCTCCTGCTCGCCCGATTCGACGCGGGGGAGGAGATGCCCATGGAGCCGGTCGCCCTGGACGAGTTGGCCCGCGAGAGGGCCGCCCTGCGCTCCGGCCGGGTGCCCGTGACCGTCGACGCGACGGACGCCGTGACGGTACGCGGTGACCGCCGGGGGCTCGAACGCCTCCTGGACAACCTCCTGGACAACGCCCAGCGTCACGCCGGCGACTCGGTCGCGGTGCGTGTCACCCGCGACGGACGGGGGGCCCTGCTGGAGGTGACCGACGACGGTCCGGGCATCCCGGCGGCCGACCGTGAACGCGTCTTCGACCGCTTCATCCGGCTGGACGAGTCCCGTGCCCGCGACGCGGGAGGTGCCGGGCTCGGTCTGGCCATCGTCCGCGACATCGTCCACCGCCACGGCGGGCAGGCCGATGCCGGTGAGGCACCCCAGGGCGGTGCGCTGCTGCGCGTGCGGCTCCCGGCGGGGTGACCGCAGGTCCTGTGCCGATCCGCGACCGGCGCTTTTCGCCCCCCGGATCCGGGGCACGCTCTGGGAGTTGCCGGGTGCGGCGGCCTCAGGGACGCCGTCGCATGGGGCGGAGGTGTTCATGGCCGAGGTGGCGGCGCCGCTGTGGGACGTGGGGAACGGGCAGGGGCTGCGGCAACCGGCGGAGCTCGGGCCGGCCCTGCTGCTCTCCAGCCTGATCGGCTGGGAGCGGGCGGCGCAACAGAAGAGCGCGGGGCTGCGCACCCACACGCTGGTCGGTGTCGCCAGCGCGTTGATGATGGAGGTCTCCCAGCACGGCTTCACCAATGTGCTCGGGCTGGACAACGTCTCCTTCGACCCGTCCGGTGTGGCCGCCCAGATCGTCTCGGGGATCGGGTTCATCGGCGGCGGCCTGATCTTCGTGCGCAGGGACGCGGTGCGCGGTCTGACCACGGCGGCCACCGTGTGGCTCACTTGTGCGATCGGCATGGCCTGCGGGGGCGGGCTGCCGATCCTGGCGCTGGCCGTCACGGCCCTGCACTTCCTGGTGGTACGGGGTTACCCCCGGCTGGTCCCGCGCCTGCTGCCCGGGGCGACGGCGACGGTCTCCGAGCTGCGCCTGACCTACCGCACGGGCACCGCCCTGCTGCCCCGGCTGATGGAGACCTGCACGCGGCTCGGGTTCCGCATCCGGGAGGTGAGGGTGGAGAGGCTGCCGGGCCGGACCGATGCCGCCGCCCGGGTCCTGCTCGAGGTCGAGGGTACGGCCGACCCCGGCCGGCTGGCTTCGGAGCTCTTCCGGTACGACGGCGTCCTCGAGGTCGGGATGACCCCGTCCGACGAGGAGTGACACCCTGCCGCCGGAGGCCGTCCGCCGCCCTGAATAAAAAATGGATGTGCATTCATTATGATGGAGCCATGCAGAGCACACCCAGCCGCACCGCGCAGCACGTCGCGCTCTTCCGGGCGCTGGAGTCGGTGCGCCCGGGGCCGCGCCTGTTCATCGACCCGTACGCCGCCTCGTGCCTCGGTCCCGGCTACCGCCTGGCCGTGACGATCGCCCGTTGTCCGGGCGTGGCGCGGTTCCTTGAGCGGTGGATCGACCGGCGCTGGCCCGCAGGTCCGCGCGCCTCGGCCGTGGTCCGCACCCGGCTGATCGACGACCTGGTCGTGGACGCCCTGGAACACGGCGCCCGGCAACTCGTCCTGCTGGGCGCCGGCTACGACAGCCGGGCCTTCCGCCTGGACGCGGCGCACGACGCCACCGTCCTGGAGGTCGACCACCCGGCGACGCAGGCGGCCAAGCGGGGGCTGGCCGCCACCTGGTCCGCCCGGGCGGGCCTGCCGGGCGACGGCATCCGCTTCGTTCCCGTGGACCTGATGCACCAGGACCTCGGCGACGCCCTGCGCGAGGCGGGACTGACCGGCGACCGGGCGGTGGTGGTGTGGGAGGGCGTGACGAACTACCTCGACGCGCCGTCGGTGCACGCCACGCTGACGGCGCTCTCCACGACGCTGGCGCCCGGGAGCCGGATCGTCCTCACCTACATGGACCGAAGGGCCCTGGACGGCACCGGTGACTTCGACGGCGTCACAGCGTGGGCGGACGCGGTGCGTACGGCCGGGGAACCCTTCACCTTCGGCTTCCTCCCGGACGAGCTCCGGGCGTACCTGGCCGAGCGGGGACTGGAGCTCACCTCGGACCGGTCGGCGAGGGAGGCAGCCGCGCAGTACCTGGAGCCCCTGGGGCGGCACGAGCCGGCCGCGCCCTTCTACCGGATCGCCCAGGCCGAGGTGTTGTGATGCCCAAGGTCAGTGAGGAGCACCTGCGGGCGCGGCGCGCGCAGATCCTCGACGCCGCCGCCCGCTGCTTCGCCCGTACGGGCTTCCACCGCACCACCATCCAGGACATCGCGGCCGAGTCCGGATTCAGCGCCGGCCTGGTCTACCGCTACTTCGCCGACAAGGACGACATGGTCGCGGCCATCGCGGACCGGTGGCACGACGACCAGGCCCGCCGACTGCACCTGGACGACCCCGCCGGGCACACCGCCGACGCCTTCCGGGAGGTCGCCGGAGGCTACCTGGAACTCCTGCGCTCACTCGCGGGCTCCGACGAGCGGCAGCGCGTGCAACTCGGCGTCCAGATCTGGGCCGAGGCCCTTCGGGCACCCCGGGTGCACGCGGTGGCACGCGAGGGTGTGGACCGTCCCCGCGCCGTCATCACCGACCTCGTCCGGGCGGCCCAGGAGCGCGGCGAGCTGGACGCCGCGTGGCCTGCCGACGGCCTGGCCCGGGTGTTCGTCGCGATCTACCAGGGGCTGGCGCTGCAGACCGCCTGGGATCCCGGACTGGACCACGCCGCCTACGCCGCGGCGGTCGAGCGCCTCATCGGCGCGCTGGTGCTCCGGCCTGATCCTCCGTCGCCCTGAAGCACGCGCACCTCAGTCCAGCACGAGCGACGACAACTGCGGCGAGTACGTGGCGTGCAGCACGAGCGCGGCGCTGCCCACGACGGCCGCGTCCGCGCCGAGGGGGGAGGCTGCGACCTGGACGACGCGGATGTGCCGGGCCAGGGGTCGTGAGGCCAGTGCGGAGGCGACGGCGTCGACGTAGCGGGACTCCACGTGCTGGATGCCGTGACCGCCGAGGATGATGAGGTCCACGTCGATGAAGTTGGCGATGGTCACGGCGACCGTGGCCACGTGACGCGCGGCCTCGTCGATGACCGCGGCCGCGATCGGGTCGCCGGTTCCGGCCGCGCGCTGGACCGCGGCGTGGTCGACGGAGGCCGGGTCCCGGTCGTACGCGGGGGACAGCACACTGCCGCCCGGCTTGTCGGTGAGGCGGCGGTGCGTCTCGGCCACGATCGCGGACGGGTTGGCCAGTCCCTCCAGGCAGCCCCGGTTGCCGCAGTAGCACTCCGGCCCGTCCGACAGCACCGTCGAGTGGCCGAACTCGCCGGCGTTGAGCGAACCGCCACGGTAGACCTGGTGGTTGAGGACCAGACCACCGCCGATGCCGGTGCCGAAGAACAGGTAGGCGAAGTTCGCCACGCCCCGGCCCGCGCCGGACCAGCGCTCGCCGACCGCGGCGGCCGTGGCGTCGTTGTCGAGCGTCACCGGAAGGCCGGTCGCGTCACTGAGCATCTGCTGCAGCGGGACCCGCGTCCAGTGCGCGAGCTGGGGCGGGGCGACGATCATGCCGCTGCGCTGGTCGATCGGCCCAGGGGTGGCGAGGCCCAGCCCCAGGACGTTGGCGCGCGGCACGTCCGCCTCGGCGAGCACCTCGGCGACCAGGTCGGCCATGGCGGCCACCACGTGCGTCGGATCGGTACCGGGAGGCGTGGGGTGCCGTCTGACGACCAGTGGCCGGCCGAGCAGGTCGACCACGGAGCAGGTGAGTTCGACCGGGTCGAAGACGAGGCCGACCGCGTTGCCGGCGTCCGCGTTGACCCGCAGGGTGGTGCGGGGCTTGCCGCCGCCCGCGCCACGACTGGCCCCGTCCTCCCGCACGATGCCCTCGTCCAGCAGACGGCGCACGATCCCCGAGACGGTCTGCGGGGTCAGTCCCGTCTTCTGGGCGATCTCGACCCGGCTGATCCCGTCGGCGAGTTGGATCTGGTCCAGGACCACCGCCCGGTTGTACCGCCCGACTTTGGGGAGGTTTGTTCCTGCTTGCCGCACACGCGTTCCTCTCTTACCGCAATGACGATACCGCTCAAGGGCGTTGACTTAGTAAAACAAATGGATTTAAAGTCCGGTGCCCAAGCCGCAACAGGTCCGGCATGGAGGCACGGCGCAGTGTCATCGGAGGCAAGTTGATGTCCACGAAATGTCGCATCCCAGGGGAGGCGGGCCCGCGTGATCGCCGCGGCGTCCGCAGCGTGGAGCTCCGCGCATGAGCCGCGCCCCGATGCTGCTGGAGATGCGGTCCATCACCAAGACGTTCCCCGGCGTGACGGCGCTCGCGGACGTCAACCTGGTGGTGAAGGAGGGGGAGATCCACGCGATCTGCGGCGAGAACGGCGCAGGCAAGTCCACCCTCATGAAGGTGCTGAGCGGGGTCCACCCGCACGGCAGTTACACCGGCGAGATCGTCTACCGCGGCGACACCGTGAGGTTCCACGACATCCGGGCCAGCGAGCAGGCCGGCATCGTCATCATCCACCAGGAACTGGCGCTGGTCCCTGGCATGTCGATCACGGAGAACATCTTCCTCGGCAACGAGCCGCGCAAACGCGGCTCGATCGACTGGAGGGCCGCACAGCACCGCGCGGTGGAGCTGATGGAGCGGGTCGGCCTCAAGGAGGACCCGGACACGCTCGTCAAGGACATCGGCGTCGGCAAGCAGCAACTCGTCGAGATCGCCAAGGCGTTCGCCAAGGACGTGAAGCTGCTCATCCTCGACGAGCCGACCGCGGCCCTGAACGAGACCGACTCGCAGCACCTGCTCGACCTACTGCGCGACTTCCGGGACCGTGGCATCACCTCCATCATGATCTCCCACAAGCTGAACGAGATCGAGGCGGTCGCCGACACCATCACCATCCTGCGCGACGGCCGGACGATCGAGAGCCTCGACGTCGAGGCCGACGGCGTGAACGAGGACCGCATCGTGCGCGGCATGGTCGGCCGCGAACTCGACAGCCGGTTCCCCGACCACACGCCCGACATCGGCGAGGTGTTCTTCGAGGTCCTCGACTGGACCGTGCGGCATCCCGCGTCCGACGAACGGCTCGTGTGCAAGGGGTCCAGCTTCACGGTGCGGCGCGGTGAGATCGTCGGGTTCGCAGGCCTCATGGGCGCCGGGCGCACCGAACTCGCGATGAGCCTGTTCGGCCGCTCCTACGGCACGTTCCTGTCGGGACGGGTCTTCAAGGACGGCAAGGAGATCCACCTCAAGACGGTGCCGGAGGCCATCCGGCACGGCCTCGCCTACGTCAGCGAGGACCGCAAGTCGGTCGGCCTCAACCTGCTGGACGACATCAAGACCTCGATGGTGGCCGCCAAGCTGTCGAAGATCTCCCGCCACCAGGTCATCGACCCGGTGAGCGAGCACCGGATCGCCGAGGAGTACCGGCAGAACCTGAGGATCAAGACCCCCAGCGTGGACGAGGAGGTCGTGAAGCTCTCCGGCGGCAACCAGCAGAAGGTCGTCCTCGCCAAGTGGATGTTCACCGACCCCGACCTGCTCATCCTCGACGAGCCCACCCGCGGGATCGACGTGGGCGCCAAGTACGAGATCTACGGGATCATCCAGCGGCTGGTCGGCCAGGGCAAGGGCGTCGTCGTCATCTCCTCGGAGCTGCCCGAGCTCATCGGACTCTGCGACCGCATCTACACCGTGTTCGAAGGCGCCATCACCGGTGAGGTGACACGCCGCGACGCGAACCCGGAACTCCTCATGAAACAGATGACCTCTATGAAGAAGACACCGAGCCCATGAGCCGCATCACAGACCTGCAGAAGAACCTCTTCGGAGGCTCGACCTCCAACGCCCGCCAGTTCGGCATGATCGCCACGCTCGTCGCGATCGTGCTCCTGTTCCAGATCTGGACGGGAGGGCTGACCCTGACCTCCGGCAACCTCATCGCCGTGGTCAGCCAGTACTCCTACATCCTGATCCTGGCCATCGGCATGCTGATGGTGATCGTCGCCGGGCACATCGACCTCTCGGTCGGCTCGGTGGCGGCGTTCACCGGGATCGTGGTCGCCAAGACGATGCAGGAGCACTCGCTCCCCTGGCCCCTGGGCATCGTGCTCGGCCTGCTCGTCGGCGCGGCGATCGGTGCCTGGCAGGGCTTCTGGGTCGCCTACGTGGGGGTGCCGGCGTTCATCGTCACCCTGGCGGGCATGCTCCTGTTCCGTGGCGGCAACCAGTACATCGGCAACGCCGACACCGTGCCGGTCCCCACCGGATTCCGTGACATCGGCGCAGGCTTCCTGCCCGAAGTGGGCCCGGACACCGGCTACAACAACCTGACCCTCCTCCTCGGTCTGGTCGCCTGCGCGGGCGTGGCCTGGCGCGAGTGGCGGGCCCGGCAGACCCGGCGCGCCATGCACGCCGACGCCGCGCCGCTGTGGGTCACGGGGATCCGTCTGGTCGTGATGGTGGGCGTCATCGTCTTCGCGACGCTGCGCTTCGCCGGCGGCCGCGTCGGCACCAGCTTCCCGATCTCCGGGATCATCCTGATCGCCCTGGTGCTCGCGTACTCGTACTACACCCGCAACACCATCGGAGGCCGGCACATCTACGCCGTCGGAGGCAACTCCCGCGCGGCCGAACTGTCCGGCGTGAAGCTCCGGCGCGTCAACTTCCTCGTCATGATGAACATGTCCGTGCTGGCCGCGCTCGCCGGCATGATCTTCGTGGCACGGTCCGCGGCCTCCGGCCCGCAGGACGGTCTGAGCTGGGAACTCGACGCCATCGCGGCCGTATTCATCGGCGGCGCCGCCGTCTCCGGCGGCCTCGGCACCATCAGCGGCTCCATCGTCGGCGGTCTCGTCATGGCGCTGCTCAACAACGGTCTCCAACTGGAGGGCGTCGGCTCGGACATGGTCCAGATCATCAAGGGCCTGGTCCTCCTCCTCGCCGTCGCCTTCGACGTCTACAGCAAGAGCCAGGGTCGCTTCTCGATCATCGGCACCCTGATGCGTCCGTTCCGCCAGAACGAGACGTCCACACCGGTCGACCCGCCGAACCCGGCCTCCGACCCCGACAAGGCTCCGGTCGCAGGATGACCGACCGGCAGTAACCCAGGGTGCCGCATCAGGGCGGCGCTCGATTCTCCCCGCATCACCAGGAAAGGGCACAACCCACATGCGCAGAACCATCACCAGAGCCGTCGCCGTGATCGGCGCCGCCGCGCTGCTCGCCCTGGGCACGGCGTGCTCCAACGAACGCGAGGGCTCCACCGGCAAGGACACCAGCGACGCCAAGGGCGGCTTCGCGAAGGACGCCCTGGTCGGGGTCGCGCTGCCCGCGAAGACCTCGGAGAACTGGGTTCTCGCCGGTGACCTGTTCACCAACGGCCTGAAGGACGCCGGCTTCAAGGCGGACGTGCAGTACGCGGGCGCCTCGACCACCGTTGCGGACCAGCAGGCTCAGATCTCCTCCATGGTCACCAAGGGCGCGAAGGTCATCGTCATCGGTGCGACCGACGCCTCGCAGCTGTCCACCCAGGTGGCGCAGGCCAAGCAGGCCGGTGCGACGATCATCGCCTACGACCGCCTCATCACCAACACCCCGGACGTCGACTACTACATCGCGTTCGACAACTTCAAGGTCGGCCAGCTGCAGGGCCAGGCGCTGCTGGACGGCATGAAGGCGAAGAAGGCGAAGGGCCCCTACACGATCGAGCTGTTCTCCGGTTCGCCGGACGACAACAACTCGAAGGTGTTCTTCGACGGCGCGATGGAGGTGCTGAAGCCCGCCATCGACAAGGGCGACATCGTTGTCGGTTCCGGTCAGACCGACATCAAGCAGACCGCGACGCAGGGCTGGAAGGCGGAGAACGCCCAGAGCCGCATGGACTCGCTGCTGAACTCCACCTACAACGGCAAGAAGACGCTCGACGGCGTGCTCTCCCCGAACGACACCCTCGCCCGGGCGATCATCACCTCGGTGAAGGGCGCCGGCAAGCCGGTCCCGGTCGTCACCGGCCAGGACTCCGAGGTCGAGTCGGTGAAGTCGATCATGGCGGGTGAGCAGTACTCCACCATCAACAAGGACACCCGCAAGCTCGTCGCCGAGACCATCAAGATGGTCCAGGCCCTGCAGACGGGCGGCAAGCCGACGATCAACGACACCAAGTCGTACAACAACGGCAGCAAGGTCGTCCCGTCGTACCTGCTCCCGCCGGTCATCGTGACGAAGGAGAACGCGGCCGAGGCCTACGCCAACGACTCGAAGCTCTCCCCGCTCACGAAGTAGTTCACGAAGCGGTCGCGCACGACCACTGCCGCCGGTGCCCCGGACCTGGTCCGGGGCACCGGCGGCAGCCGCGTTCCCGGCACCGGAGGACACCGCCGCCACGGGAGCCCGGTCAAGGGCAGCGCAGCAGCCGCCGCGGTCCGATCCCGTCGTCGTGGATGAGCCGGATCTCCGTCCTCCCGACGCCGTCGAGCCCGTGCAGGCACGGGACGTCGATCTCGTCACCGGCCATGGTGATGGCCGCCTCCTTCGCGGCGATCGCGTCGTCCGCATGGTCCACCACGTAGTAGAGCCAGGTGGCCGCGGGACCACGGGTGCGGACCCTGAACCCCACCAGCCACTTGTCCGCCGAGGTGGCGCGACACGCGGTCGCGTGCGGGCACCGTGGCGTGAGGGCGTACTCCTGGTCGTGTCCACGCGTGCCCCCGATCGCCGACACGGCCCTGGTGATCTGCAGCATGGCGCACCTCCTCACCAGGTTCCTCCGAGGATGCCCCGGCCTTCAGGCCGGGGAGGAATCGGACACCTGCGGAGCAGGGCAGGAAGGAGGGTTTCGCCCCCAGGGCGAAAGACCGGCGGGTGGTGTGTGTGTCGTGCTGAGCGAGAACCAGGCCAGCGCGACGGTGCGTTGCGAGAACCAAGCACGAGCCACCTCAGCTTTGCCGTACACAACCGGGCGGTTCCGTCCCGGCTGGTGTTGAGGGAGTAAGACCTTGCGGGTCGCTGACCTGCGGGGCTTCCTGAGCCAGGAATCCCCCTGCTTCAGTAGGGGGAGGGTTCAATCATCGGTCGTGCCCGGGTGGGACGCGGGAAGAAGTTGAGCCATCTCCCTCCTGACCGGACAGCCCCCGCCGCTGTGACAGGGTCCGGCCGCCCGAGGGACCCGGCTCAGGCCCCTGCCGCCGTGGACGGCACGGCCCAGGCGGCCGGGCACGCAGGTCCCGGGCGGCGCGTCGTGGACGCGGCCCGGGACCGGACGGCGCGCGCCTCATCCCCAGGCGCCGGCGATCTGCCGGGTCGTGGCGTTGAGCCGGTTGAACAGGTTGGTCACGCCGATCATCAGGACGATCGCGGCGAGCTGCTTCTCGTCGAAGTAGGTGGCGGCCGCGTCCCACACCTCGTCACCGACGGCCTCGGGCCGGTCGGCCAGCCGTGTGGCGGCCTCGGCCAGCGCCAGCGCCGCCCGCTCCTCCTCGCTGAAGTACGGGGCTTCCCGCCATGCG
The DNA here is from genome assembly GCF_033792805.1 of Streptomyces sp. PA03-1a. NCBI lineage: Bacteria > Bacillati > Actinomycetota > Actinomycetes > Kitasatosporales > Streptomycetaceae > Streptomyces > Streptomyces sp. PA03-1a. The sequence continues at coordinate 19,863 of NZ_JARAVO010000038.1, read as the reverse complement.
GCGACCGTCGCCAGGCGCTCGTCGCTCACCCCGGCCTTGCGGGCCGTCTTCGCGCCGCCGTCGACGCAGGCGCTGCAGCCGTTGATCTGACTGACCCGCAGATGCACCAGCTCCAGCGTCTGCCCGTCCACCCCACCGGAGTGCACGGCCTTGATCAGCTCCTGGATGGGCTGCATCGCGCCGGGCAGGACGGCGGCCGGGTTCTGCATACGGGACTGCATCATGGTTCTCCCTCTTCCGCTTCGGTTCCCCGCTCCCCGGGGCGTGACTCCATGACAGCCCTTCGGACTTGCCATGACGACGGCGGTGGGACACCGTGGGACAGCCGGAACGGCCTTGTACAGCGGCGATGCGGCCCGGAGGCGTTCTTCGGGGGCGGGACAGGAAGGCGGGGGACGGGTGGTTGCGCAGCAACGGACGGCGGAGGCCGACCCACCGGAGGAGCTGGCCGCCCGGCTCCTCATGCTCCAGGAGCTGTCCGGACGGGGCGTACGGGCCCTGGCGCGGGACACGGGCCTGAGCTCGTCGTCACTGTCGCGCTACCTCACCGGCCGGACCGTGCCGCCCTGGCCCGCCGTCGTGGCGCTCTGCCGCCTCGTCGCACGCGACCCGCGCCCGCTGCGGCCCCTGTGGGAACGGGCCTCCAACCCGCTGCCCGCGCCCCCGAGGACCAGCCGCCAGGTCCACCCCCCGACGCCGCTCGCGTCGGCCCCGCGGCCGCCCCGCAACGATCTGCCGCGTGACGCCCCCGACTTCACCGGACGCACGGACGAACTCGCCGCCGTGCTCGCTGCGGTCGGCAGCAGCAGGGTGGTCGCCGTCGACGGCATGGCGGGTGTCGGCAAGACCTGCCTGGCGGTGCACGCCGCACACCGCCTGGCCGCCGACTACCCCGACGCCCAGCTCTACCTGGACCTGCACGGGTTCACCGAGGGCCGGCGGCCGCTCGACCCCGACCCCGCGCTGCGGGCGCTCCTCGCGGCGCTCGACGTGCCCTCCGAGAGGATCCCGCAGGAAGGCGTCGAGCAACTGGCCGCCTGCTGGCGCTCGGAACTGGCGCACCGGCGCGCCGTCGTGGTCCTGGACAACGCCGCGGACGCCGCCCAGGTCCGTCCGCTGCTGCCCGGCGCGGGCCCCTCCGTCGCCCTGGTCACCAGCCGCAACCGGCTGCTGGGCCTGGAGGAGGTGCCACCGGTCTCGCTGGACGTGCTGACCCCGCAGGAGAGCACCGAACTGCTCGCCCGCGCCAGCGGCGAGCCCGGCGGGTCCGACGGGCGGCTGGCCCGCGAACCGCAAGCGGCGGCCGAGGTGCTGCGGCTGTGCGGCAACCTGCCGCTGGCCCTGCGGCTGGCCGCGGCCCGGCTCAGGCACCGGCCGGGCTGGACGGTGGGCATCCTCGTCGAGCGGATGGCGGAGGGCCCGAGCGAGTTCGACACCGCGTTCGCCATGTCGGTGAACCAGTTGGACCGTGCCCAGCGCCGCCTGTTCCGCCTGCTGAGCCTGCTGCCGGGCTCGACCTTCGACGAGTACGTCGCGGCCGCCCTCGCGGACGTGCCGCTGCGCGACACCCGGGTGATGCTCGAGGACCTGCTCGACGCCCACCTGGTCCAGCAGCCCGCCCCCGGCCGCTACCGGCTGCACGACCTGGTGCACCGGCACTCACTGCGGGCCACGACCGAGCAGGACCCGGCGGCCGATCGGGAGCGGGCACGGGGCCGGGTGCTCGACTACTACGTGCACGCGGCGGCCGCCGCCGACGCCACCATGCCCTTCCTCTCCCGCAGCCGGGAGGCCTGTGCGGGCCCGGCCCCTGCGGAGCTGCCGCGGTTCACCGACAAGTACGCCGCCCTCGCCTGGTTCGGCGCCGAGTACACCAATCTGCTGGCCGCCTTCGAGGCGGCCCTCGCCGCCGGTGCCGACGCCCATGTGTGCGAACTGCCGCGCTTCATGAGGTCGTACTTTGCCCGGCGCTGCGGCACCACACAGCTCAACTCCCTCTTCGAGGGCTCGCTGGCCGCCGCCCGGCGGCTGGGCGACCCGCGGCAACTCGGGGAGGCGCACAGCGATCTGGGCTTCGCACGCCACAACGCGGGCCGGATGGCGGAGGCCGGTGCCGCGTATGAGGCGGCCACCGCCCTGGTGGGGGAGGCGGGGGACGTCCGGGCCGAGGCCGAACTGGCGATGCGGCGCGGCTACCTGAGGTGGGACCAGGGGTACGTCGAGGAGCCGCTGGAGTTGTTCCGGCTGGCGGGGAAGCTGTACGCGGACGCCGACTGCCCGATGGGCACGGCCCACGCCACCGCCTACGAGGCCTGGGCCATGCTGCAGCTGGGGCATGGCGAGGAAGCGGCGCGACTGGCCCGCGAGGCGCTGGAGATCCCGCACGCCGACCCCGCGTGGCCGCCGGCGCTCACCGCGCTCATCACCCTCGGGGTGGCCATCGCGCGCGAGGAACCCGGACGCGCCTGCGGCCATCTGCACCACGCCCTCGCGCTGGCCCGTGAGGACGGGCACCGGCACAACGAGGCCTGGTGCCTGAACTGCCTGGGTGTCGCCCTGCGACGGATGGGCCGCTACGAGGAGGCGCTGGCCAGCCATCGCGAGGCCTTCGCGCTGCTCGACGAGCTCTTCGAGGAGCAGTGGAAGATCCACTTCCTCAACGGCTACGCCGAGACCTGCCGGTTGGCCGGTCTGCCGGAGGAGGCCCTGCGGCTGCACCGGCAGGCGCTCGACCTCGCCCCGCGGGTGGGGTACCGGTACGAGGAGGCGCTGGCCCACGAGGGGATCGCCGCGGTGCTCGACGCCACGGATCCGTCCGCCGCCGCCCAGCACCGCGCGGCCGGACAGGCGATCCTGCGCGAGCTGGTCCCGGGCGCCTGACGCGGGGCGACAGGTCGCGGCGGGGACGTAGGGGAGGCCCGAGGACGGTTTCGACGTGACGGACTCCCTGCCGATGCTCAGCGATACCGGGGTGTTGGCGGCGAAGGAGAACCTGACGTCGGGCGCGTTGCCGGTCAACTGCTCGACCTGACGCCCGGCGGCGTGGGACAGCTTTCGCGCCGCCGGGGTCGTTGTGGACCGTACAAGAGGCTGACCGGACCGGGAGCTAGATGAGGGGGAGTTCACCGCCGTCGACTGTCAGGCTCACTCCGGTGACCCACTGAGCCCGGTCCGATGCGAGGTAGGCGACGGCCTCGGCGATGTCGCGCGGGTCTCCGGGACGACCCAGAGGGATGCCCGCTGTGGTGGCGGCAAGCGGGACGTCCATCGCGTCGGCGAAGTTCTGGCGGATCGCGTCGGCGCCCGGGGTGAGCACGTTGCCGGGGATGATCGTGGTGACGCGGATTCCGGCAGGCGCGAGCTCGGAAGCGAGCGCTTTGCTGTAGGTGTTAAGGGCGGCCTTGGCTGCACCGTAGTGAGCCAATGGCGGCGCCGGCGTGAGGGCCGCTCCCGATGAGATGTTGACGATCACGCTGCCCGACCCGGCCTCGCGCAGCGCCGGCAGCAGCGCGTTGTTGACCCTCACGGCGGACAGGTAGTTGAGGTCGAGTGCGTCGATCCATTCCTCATCGGGGATGGATGAGACGCCCCCGATGTGGGCGCGTGCCGCCGCCGCGTTGTTGACCACGATGTCGACGCCGCCGAGTACGTCGAGCGCTGCCGCAGTGAATGCCCGCACACCCGCGAGCGTGCCGATGTCGCCCTGAATGAAGGTGGCGGCCTTCGGCGTCTCGTCGGAGGCGTTACGCGCCGTGGTGACGACGGTCGCGCCGCCGTCGAGCAGCCGCTGCACGATGGCCGCGCCGATTCCGCGACTGCCTCCCGTGACGATCGCGCGCTTTCCTGCGAACTCGGTGGTGTCGGGTGAAGTGCCAGTTCTGAACATACGGTCCAATATACAGGTTCTGGACCGAACGTCCAGAAGATCTGGACCGATGGTTCAGAACGGCCTACCATGGAGGCATGGGGCGACCACGGAAATTCAGCGAGCAAGACGTCCTGGCCGCTGTGCATCGGCAGTTCAACGAAACCGGCTACCACGGAACCTCGGTCGACGATCTCTCCCGCGCGACAGGGCTCAGCAAGGGAAGCCTCTACGGCGCGTTCGGCGACAAGGAGGCCCTGTTCCAGCGAATATTCGAGGAGTACTGCGCAAACTCCGACGAGGGCGCCGCCGCCCTGCTCGAAGGCCCGGAGGACCAGGCCCTCGACCGCCTCCGCAAATGGCTCACGGCGCCGGACGACCACACCGGTCAGCCCGGCTGTCTGCTGGCCAAGGCCACGGCCGAACTGGCGTCGGAGAACGAGGCCATCGCGACCAGGTCACTCGCGGCGTTCGAAGTGCTGCTCGACAGCTGCCGCCGGCTTGTCGAGCAGGCGCAGCGCGCCGGGCACCTGGATCCGGCCGCCGACGCCGAGGCGCTCGGCGGACTGATCCTCACCACGCATCGCGGGCTCGAAGCGCTCGCCAAGGCAGGGGTCGACGTGAAGACCAGGAACCGAATCGCCGACGCCGCGATCGACAGCATCGCACTGCCTATTTCTTGATCCTGGAGCCGGCAGTTCCCGTCTGCGGCGCGGCAGACCTTGGTGCTCAGTCCTCTGCGGGAGCGGCCGGTGGCATCGTGGGGCTCGCCGGCCGGAGCCCTTTTCCACGGGCCCCGGCCGCGTGCTGATGCGTGCGCACGATGGTGCAGTCCACCGAGACCGCCCAATTCAGGTCCTCATCGGCGTCGGCCTGGGTCGTCAGCTCGGTGAAGACCCGCTCTCGTCCGTGTCCGGCCACCGGGTGGACCCGACGGCGGCGGTCTACCGCGCCACCAAGTTCGCCGTCGCCGCGCTCTCCGAGGGGCTGCGCCAGGAGAGCCGGGACGTCCGCGTCACGGTCGTCAGCCCCGGCTTCACCCGGAGCGAGCTGACCGACCGCGGCGGATCCGAGGAGGCCCGGGCCGCCGCCCACGCGGCCGCCGAGCGGTTGGCGATCCCGGCGTCCGCCATCGCCGACGCCATCGCCTTCGCCGTCGACCGGCCCGCGGACGTCGACGTCAACGAACTCGTCGTACGCCCCACCGCGCAGGGCTGAGCGCCCGCCTCCGGTGGCGGTCGCCGCCCGCGTACGCGGGCGCGGGATCCGGTGCGGACCCCGCGCCGTACGATGCCGCCGGGGGTCAGGCGGCGGCGGGAGCGAGTTCGGCCCAGTGGGTGGAGCGGCCGGTCTCCCAGCGGTCGCCGTGCGCCGAGGCCACCTGGTCCACGATGGTCAGGCCCCGGCCGTGTTCGCAGGCGCCGCAGCTGGCGGCCCATTCCCCGACGGAGGCGGCCGGTCCGCCGTCGGTGACCTCCACGCGGACCTGCCCGGTGCTGCGGTCGCGGTCCAGGTGGAGCACGACGGGCGGCCGGGCGTATTCGAAGGCGTTGGTGACGAGTTCCGAGACGACCAGCAGGATCTCGTCGGCAGTGGCTGCCGGCACCTGCCAGCGGTGCAGGGCTTCCTTGGTGAGTTTGCGGGCTTCTGCGGGGGCTTCGGGCCGGTAGGTGAGCGCCCAGCTTTCTGTTTGGGCCGGCAGGGACTGCCGGCCCGGCCGCTGCCCTGCGTCGACGGTATCCATCCCATCCCTCTCGTTGTACCTCCAGGTACAACACGGGCGGGTCACCGGCGATTCCGCAGGCCGGGGGCTACGCGCCGGGGTCGCGGCGGCGCAGCAGGACACCGACCCCGTCGTCCAGGGCGAGGGTGCCGCGGGGCACGACCACCAGCTCGGCACCGGTGCACGCCGCGGCACGCAGCAGGGCCGCTCCGGCGGGTTCGCCGGGCCCTGCCGGCAGGTGCCCGGGGAGCGGCGGGGGATCGTTGACCAGGACGGCCTCGGCGTCCGCGCGCCCCAGCGCCGCGACGACGGCTCCGGTGCCCTCGCAGGCGGTGCGGTCCTGGGCGCGCTGCATCAGATACGCCTCGAGGCGGGCCTGGTCGGCGGCGTTGAGGCGGCCGCCGAGCTCGCGGGCGAGGTGCTCCTCCAGCAGGGCCCGGTCGGGAGCGCCGCCGGGGTTGCCGGTGCCGACCGTGACGAGGGCGTTCCCCAGGCGTTCCGGCATGTGGTCGACCAGGACACCGGCGGTCCGGGGATCACCGAGATCCCGGCCCAGCACGAGCACCTCGGCGGCGCCGCGGTCGGCGAGGTCGGTCAGGTCCCCGGCGAGACGGGGGGCGGTGCGCTGCCAGTCCTCCGCCGGGACGGTCTGCCGGACGGCCGGATCCGTGTCGATACGTCCAGCCGGCCAGCGCTCGGTCTGGGCGGCGACCTGGATGCCGCCGCCGTCCTCGGTGCGGCCGACGAACACGGCCAGGTAGGGAAGGTCCGGGGCGCGCTGCACCACCAGGGGCAGGGCGTCGGGCAGGTCGTCGAGGTCGGCGGTGTCGTGCACGGGCGGTTCGGGCAGCTCCGCGGCGAGGACGAGTTCCCCACGGGTGGCGAACAGGGCCTGGCCGTGCCGACCGGGCAGGTTGTCGTCCATGCCCACAGCGGCGTGCAGGGCGTGGACGGTGGCCGGGTCGGCGCCGTGGGCGGTGAGGTCGTCACGCAGGTGCCGCCAGCGCCGTGCGATGACGCGGTCGGGATCCGCGACGTCCCGGGAGGTGTCCAGGTAGGCGCTCGCCCACGGGCCCGGCCGGTCGAACAGCGGTTGCAGGAACGACAGCTTCATCAGGGTGCCTCCCGGACGGGGCTCCTGTGGCCGGGCGGCGGCCGGGGCCCGCGCGGATCGGTGTGTGCCGGCAACCGGTGCCGGCCCCCCTTGAGCGTGCCCGTACCCGCTGGAGCGTGCCCGTACCCGCGCGGTGGTCCCTCGTGCGTGTGGCGGCGCGGGCAGTGGACCGCCCGGGCCGCCACAGAGCTCAGGTGAGGCAGCCGACGTGGGCGAGGGCCTGCCGGAGCAGGACGCCCTGCCCGCCCTGCATCTCCTGCTGCAACTGCGGCGAGGACGCCTCCTGCGGGGTGAACCACACCAGGTCGAGGGCGTCCTGCCGGGGGTGGCAGTCGCCCGCCACGGGGACGACGTAGGCCAGGGACACCGCGTGCTGCCGGGGGTCGTGGAAGGGCGTCACACCCTGTGTCGGGAAGTACTCGGCGATGGTGAAGGGCTGCGGCGAGACCGGGATGCGGGGCAGGGCCATGGGCCCGAGGTCCTTCTCCAGGTGGCGGATGAGCGCCTCGCGGACACGCTCGTGGTGGAGCACCCGCCCGGAGACGAGGGCGCGGCTGACGTTCCCGTCCGGTCCGATGCGCAGGAGCAGACCGATGTGTGTCACCTCCCCGCTGTCGTCGACCCGCACGGGCACGGCGTCGACGTACAGGATCGGCATGCGTGCGCGGGTCAGCTCCAGGTCGTCCGGAGACAGCCAGCCGGGCGTGGTTTCGGTCATGTCGGCCATCGAGTGATCGTACGCGGAGAGCAGGCCACGTGGGGGTGATCGCCGGGGTGCGCCGTGAACCTGTTCGACCCACCTTGGTGCGCTCGCGCACGCCCTGGCGCAGCGCGTCGCTCGGTTGCGGAATCGTCAATCGGTCCGGATACGGAGGCTCCGCGCCAGGGTGGGGATCATCACCGTCGCAGGGACGAGGTGCAGCCCGATGAGGGCGGTGGTGGTGGCCGTGTCCGCCCCGGACAGGAGGGGCGGGACCAGCGAGATCGCGGTCAGCGACACCGCCGTCCACACGAATCGCCTGGCGGGGTGAGCGCTCCAGCGAAGAAGAGCGACGGCAATGACGACGCCCACGACCGAGAAGAGGCCGGTCACCACGGCGAACCCGGGCAACGGGATCGTCTCGCCACCATCGGGGACCTCGAAGCCGACGCCGGCGGCCTGGGCAAGCGCAGCGGCGAGGGTGGTGGCCACCATCGCTGCGAGCGTGGCGATGAAGCCGGTGCCGGCGAGCCTGCGGAGTCGGTGGGTGTGGCTGGTCCGGCCCGATGCCGGGCCTGCGACGACCCCGGTGCCCTTCATGGTGTTCATGTCGTTCCTCCGTCATCCGGTAACGGGCGTACGGGGTGTGGTGACCGGCATGTGACGGTCCTGGCCTTGGGGGTGACGCTGCGCACCCTCGCCGTGCGACGGCCGGGGTCGCGCAGGGAGCGGACGCCGGTGCCGCGAAGCCAGAACCCGGCGTCGCGTCCGAGGCCGGGCTCGCCGTCGCGCAGCTCCAGCCGCACCCGCCCGCGGGTGACGACGCCGAAGGCGTCGCACCATTGCGCGGCGACCACCGTGACACGAGCGCCACCGCGCAGCGCGAGCGTCCGCACCGGGGCTACTCCGTGCCGTCCGCCGGCAGGCGCTCCGGAAGCCCGAGCCGCGGGAACCGGTCGGCGTGGAAGACGACGATCTCGGTGATCACCCCGCCGGTGACGCGCAGGACGTCGAGCGTCAACGGCAGGTAGGCGCCCTCGCGCTCGTTCCAGAGGTAGAAGGCGACGGCGGGTTGCCGGTTCACCGACGTGGGGACGCCGCGCAGACCCTGCATGCCTTCGAAGCCGTCCGCGACCCAGCCGGTCACCACCGCGTCGCGGCCCAGGGACAGGCCCGGCGTCGGCGGCATCGAGCAGCGGACGTCGTCACGCAGCATGCCGGCGAGCCGGTCGACGTCCGTGGCCACGCTGGCGTCGGTGAAGCGACGTACCAGCTCGCGCGTCCCGGAGTCCTCAGCGCCGCCGCTCCAGTCCTGCCGCTCGGCGGGCAGGTGCTCCCGCATGCCGGCGCGGGCCCGTTGCAGCGCGCTGTTGACGGAGTTGACGGAGTCGCCGAGGAGTTCCGCGACGTCCTTCGCCGGCCAGCCGAGCACGTCGCGCAGGATGAGTACGGCGCGCGGGCGCGGCGCGAGGTGCTGGACGGCGACGAGGTACGCCAGCTCGATCGTCTCCCGCGCGACGGCGACGCTCTCCGGCTCGTCGGCGTCGGCCGCGGGCAACTCGTCGAGCAGCCGGTCCGGGTAGGGCTGCAACCACAGCACCTCGCCGCCGGTCGCGGGCTCCGGGCGGCGCTTGGCGAGCAGGTCCAGGCAGGCGTTGGTGGCGATCCGGTACAGCCAGGCGCGGAACGTCGACCGCCCCTCGAAGGTCTCCCGCCGCCGCCAGGCACGGAGGAGCGTCTCCTGCACGGTGTCCTCGGCGTCCTCGAACGAGCCGAGCATCCGGTAGCAGTGCACGTGCAGCTCCCGCCGGTGCCGCTCCGCCAGCCCCGAGTACGCCGGCCCGTCGACCTCGCCGAGACCGCTCCCGCCCAGCTCCTCCAACCGCGTGTCCGCACTCATCACGTCAACCTTCGGTCTCGTCGTGTCCCGTCGTAGATGTGACGGGTGCGGGCGCGACAACTCATCACCAGGGTCGGCCGGCATGGCACGGACACGCAGGGAACTCCGCCGCTTCGTGACTGCGAACCAAGGACCCGTAGGCCCCGCCTGACGATTGGTCATCTCGTGGAGTCTGCCGGACCCGTTACCGGGAGGGGGCCTGCGCGGTCGCGGCCTCCGCGCTCTTGCGGGCGGCGCGACGCTCCGTCGCCCAGTAGCCGAGGCCGATCAGGGGCAGAGCGGCCCCGAGGACGCTGACCGCCCTCCAGCCGTCCGCGTGGTAGGCCAGTGCCCCGAGTTGCGAACCGAGCGCGCCTCCCACGAAGAAGATCGCGATGAAGGCGCTGTTCAGCCGCGACCGCGCGGCGGCGTCGAGCTGGTAGATCGTGTGCTGCCCGAGGATGAGCGAGGTCTGCACGGCCATGTCGATGAGGACCGCGGCGAAGGCGATCAGGATGATGCTGTGCTGCCCGAAGCCCGCGACGGCGAAGGCCACGGCGGCGACGCCGAGGGCGGTCCCCGTGACCGGGCGGACGAGGCCGCGGTCCGCCCAGCGGCCCGCCAGCGGTGCCACCGCGGCACCCGCCGCGCCCACGAGCGCGAAGACCGCGACACCGATCGGCGAGTAGTGGAACGGGCCGGTGAGGAGGAAGGAGACGGGAGTCCAGAAGACGCTGAACGCGCCGAACATGGCCGCCTGGTACAGCCCCCGGCGTCGCAACGCAGGATGTGTCCGCACCAACTGCACCGTCGAACGCAGGACCCGCCCGTACGACAGGGAGGTCGTCGGGGCGTGCTGTGGCAGGGCGGCGCGCAGCGCCAGGGCCAGGAGCGCCATCAGGACCGCGGAGCCGAGGTAGACGTAGCGCCAGCCCGCGAGGTCGGAGACCAGGCTGCTGACGGTGCGGGACAACAGGATCCCGGCGAGCAGTCCGCTCATCACCCGCCCGACGATGCGGCCGCGGGCGCGGTCGGGCGCGAGGCCCGCCGCGAACGGCACCAGGATCTGCGCGACGACGGAGGTGGCACCGCTGACCAGGGACGCGACGAGCAGCATCGGGAAGCTCGTGGCGAAACCCGCCACCACCAAGGAGACCGTGGTGACGGTCAGCAGCGCGGTGACCAGCCGGCGCTTCTCCAGCCGGTCTCCGAGCGGGACCAGGAAGACCATGCCGACCACGTAGCCGACCTGCGTCACCGTGATCAAAGTGCCGGCCGCTGCCGGACCGAGGTGGAAGATCGTGCTCAGCGACGCCAGGAGCGGCTGGGCGTAGTAGAGGTTGGCGACGGTCAACCCGGAGGCGACGGCCAGCAGCCCGACCAGCCATCCCGGAACGCCGTGGGCGGCCCCGGCGGGCGCCGGACGACGCACGGACCTGGTCGTGCGGGGAGCGGACACGAGGACCTCCTCGTGTCGGGAACCGGTGGTGCGGTTCGGGCGGGTGGAGTGGCGACCGAGCAACCCCTCGCGCCGCTCGGACGAATGCTGCAGCGCCCGCACCGGAGGATTGCTTCCCCGGTGAGGAAGATGCATCACGATATCTGTCATCTCCGACGGAGATGACCGCCGTCACCGCCGGGCGGGGGAGTCCTCGGGGGGCGTCACCTCGAACGCCTCGACGGCCCCCGGCAGCGGCTGCGCGAAGGCGTCACGCCGCAGCCGCCGGCCGAGCGTGGTGACCGCGGGTTCGGTGTAGCGGGCCGCCAGGGGCCCGACGACGACCAGGATCAGGACGTACGCGGTGGCCAGGGGGCCGATACGGGGCTGCGTGGCGACGGCGAGGCCCGCGATGACGATGGAGAACTCCCCGCGTGCGACGAGCGCGCCACCCGCCCGCAGCCTGCCCCGCGCGTGGATGCCCGCCCGCCGGGCGGCGTACCAACCGGTGACGATCTTGGTTCCCGTGGTGACCAGCGCCAGGGCCAGCGCCGGGAGCAGCACGGGCGGGATCGCCGCCGGATCGGTGGACAGCCCGAAGAACACGAAGAAGACGGCGGCGAACAGATCGCGCAACGGCGTCAGCAGACGTCCCGCTCCCGCCGCGACCTCACCGGACAGGGCGATGCCCACCAGGAACGCCCCGACGGCCGCCGACACCTGCAGTTTCTGGGTGATGCCCGCCACCACCAGCGCCAGGCCGAGCACGACCAGCAGGAGCATCTCGGGGTTGTCGGAGGAGACCGCCTTGCTGAGCAGTCGGCCGTGGCGCAGCGCCAGGTACAGCACCGTGCCCACGGTGCCGAGGGCGATCGCCAGCGTCACGCCTCCGGCAGCCAGGCCCAGGCCCGCCAGCAGGGTGGTCAGCAGCGGCAGGTAGACCGCCATGGCCAGGTCCTCGATGACGAGGACGCCGAGCACCACGGGCGTCTCGCGGTTGCCGAGCCGGCCGAGGTCGGTGAGCACCTTCGCGATGACACCGGACGAGGAGATCCAGGTGACCCCGGCCAGCGCGACGGCGGCCACCGGCCCCCATCCCAGCAACAGCGCCGCCACCGCGCCGGGTACCGCGTTGAGGACGAAGTCCACGACCCCCGACGGGTACTGCGCGCGCAGATTGGTGACCAGTTCCGACGCGCTGTACTCCAGGCCGAGCAGCAGGAGCAGCAGGACCACGCCGATCTCGGCCCCCACGGAGATGAAGTCCTCGCTCGCCGACAGCGGCACGATGCCGCCGTGCCCGAAGGCCAGTCCGGCCAGCAGGTAGAGCGGCACGGGCGACAGCCCCATCCGGCCGGCGAAGCGCCCGATGAGGCCCAGCCCGAGGATGACGGCGCCGAACTCGATGAGCAGCGCGGTGGTGTCGTGCATCGTCACCGCCCCGCCACGATCGCGGCCAGTGCGTCCACGCCCTCACGCGTGCCGACCACCACGAGCGTGTCCCCGATCGCCAGCCGGAAGTCCGGCCCGGGGGAGGGGTGCGCGGTGGTCCGGCGCATCACGGCCACGACGGAGGCCCCGGTCAGCGTCCGGGCGCGGGTGTCACCCAACGGGCGCCCCGCGTACGGCGACCTGGAGTCCACCGGGATCTGTTCGGTGACCAGCCCGATGCCCTCCGTCCGCACCGCCTCCAGCGGTGTCGGGTCCAGCAACCGTGCCAGCCCGGCGGCCTCGTCGGCTTCCAGTGGGACCGACATCCCGCACGCGTCGGGATCGTCGGCCTCGTAGAAGCCGAGGAACCTCCGGCCGTCCTGGTGGACCACCACCGACAGGTTCCGCCCGGTGCGCGTGGTCACGTCGTACTGCGTGCCGATGCCCGGAAGGGTCGTCCGCCGTATGCCCACTCCTGCCTCCCAGGCGACCTGCACCCCACCCCTGCGGACGGCGTGCTCTTGACCAGCGACTTTTACATCCTTATTACGTTCATCCGGAGCGTTCTATTCCGAACGCGCCGGTCGTCGCGTGGTCGGGCAGGAGGGGGCGGCGCCGGTCACTCCTCGCCGGAGAACCGTTCCCACGCGGACTGCCGGGCGATCCCGAGGGCTTCGCCGATCCGGGTCCAGGTGACACCGCGGCGCCGCAGTTCCTGCACCCATGAGCGCAGATCGGCCTCGGCCCGGTCGATGTGCGCGGCGACGCGCGGGATGTGGCCCAGCATCTCCGCGTCGGTCAGCGATGCCCAGAGCGGCAGGGGAGCTCCCGGCGGGGTGCCCAGGCTTCCGTCGATGATCGATGCGGACAGCGCCACGCATTCGTTGCAGATCTGCACGCCGGCGCCCGCGACCAGCTTCTCGACCTCGCGGTCCGGCTTGCCGCAGAAGGAGCACCGGGTGAATGCGTCCTGGATGCCAGAGGGGGGCACGGCTCACTCCTTGGTTGTCAGGGATTCCCTGACAAGCTAGAGCGTCAGGGAATCCCTGACAAGCCGTTCGCGTGCGTCATCTCGTCGCCGGAACCGGCCAGGTGAGGAGGTGTCAGCTTGGCCGATGCGGCCCCGGTCCTGCCGCGCGGCGGGACCGGGGCCGGCCGGATCAGGCTGCGGGCCCCACCGTCGGGGGCTGGGACAGGGCGGCCTTGACGCTTCGCGTCTGCTCGTCGGCGAGGACCTCGAACCGGTCGTGGGCCAGGGCCTCCATGGTCAGTTCCGCAACGCTGGCGGCGCTGATCTTCGGCGCGTCCGTCCATGCGCTCAGGTCGGTGTCCACGAATCCGCAGTGCACACCGACGACCAGGGTGCCCTGGTCGTGCAGGCCCTTGCGCAGGGCGTCCGTCAGCGACCACTGCGCGGCCTTGGACGCGGCGTAGCCGGGGAACTGCGGCTGCCCGGCCCAGGAGGCCAGTGACAGCATGTTCACCAGCGCCCCGCCGCCGTTGCGGGCCAGCACCGGGGCGAAGGCCCGGGACACCGCCCAGGTGCCGAAGTAGTTGACCTCCATCGCCTGCCGTGCGCCGTCGAGGCCGCCCGACAGCAGCCCGGTGGTCGCGCCTCCGATACCGGCGTTGTTGACCAGGATGGAGACGTCGCCCGCCGCCTCGGCGGCCGCGGCTGTCTGCGCCTCGTCCGTCACGTCCAGCCGCAGCGGGACGAGGTCCGGATCGGTCACGCTCTTCGGGTCGCGGACGCCGGCGTAGACCTTGGCCGCGCCCTGCTCCAGGAGCGCCCGGGCGAACGCGCGCCCGATCCCTCGGTTGGCTCCCGTCACGAGGGCGACGGATCCCTTGATGTCCATACGGCTTTCCTTTGCGACACGCCCTCTCGGCAGGGCACCGGACACGGCTCGAGCACGCGGCCCTTCGGGGTCCGCGGTTCCAGGCTAGCATCTGGATTTAATAATGAAAGTCAGAGCTCGTCAGGTTGTGGCGACGACGCGGCCCCACGCGCGAAACCGCAGGTGGGGCCGGAGAACGGGCCGGAGGCGGGGCCTGGGTGTCCGCCTCAGAGGGCGAGGGCGCCGCCGTCGATCGGGAGCGTGGCGCCGTGGATGTGCGCGGCGTCCTCGCCGGCGAGGAAGACCACCGCGGCGGCGACCTCCTTGGCGGTGCCCGGCCGCTTGGCGGGGTAGTTCTGGGCGAGCTTCTCCAGCAGGGTGCGGTAGACCTCGTTGGCCTCGGTGACGGTCGGGCCGGGAGCGACGGTGTTGACCCGCACCCCCTTGGAGGCCAGCTCGACCGCCCAGGACTTCGTCAGCGAGTGCAGACCGGCCTTGGTGGCCCCGTAGAGCGCCGCGAAGTCCATGCCGACGACACCGTTGATCGACCCCACGTTGATCACCGATCCGGCGCCGCGCTCCACCATGGCGGGCACCAGCGCGGCCGCGAGCAGGAACGGGACCTTGACGTTGACCGCCAGCGCCTCGTCGATCTGCTCCTCGGTCGCCTCCGTCATCGACTGCGGCGGGACCAGGTAGGCGGCGTTGTTCACCAGGATGTCGATCGGCCCGCCCGCGACCGCCGACGCCTCCTGCGCCAGCCGCCGGACCTCCGCACCGCCCGCCGCCAGATCGGCCTGGACGAAGTGCGCCCGGCCCCCCTGTGCCGTGATCCCCTCGACGACCCCGGCACCGCGCTCCGCGCTGCGCCCGGTGACCACGACGGTGGCACCCTCAAGTGCCAGGGCTTCCGCGACCGCACGTCCGATGCCGCTCGTCGAACCGGTGACGAGCGCGGCGCGGCCCAGTAGACGTCCCATTGCACAACCTCCAAGGAATGACGGGTACTTCCGCGCGTGACGGCGCGGGCGAGCCGGACCGGTCGCAGAAGTGATTGCTACGTCAAGTAAATCGAGGAGTGCTTGCCCCGTCAAATATCCTGCCGACGAGGTGGGTTGGCGGCCCGCGGGCCGGGCGCCCGGCGGTTCAGGGGCGGGGCCAGGGCCGTCCGGCGAGGCGTTCGATGTCGGTGTTGAAGCGCCTGAGGTAGGAGGCGAAGGCGGCGATGTCCTGGTCCGGCCAGTCGGCCATGACCTTGTCCAGGCCGCCGATGATGGCGTCGCGCTCCTCGTCCAGCATGCGGGCGCCCTGGGGCGTGATGCGGAACTTGCGCGCCATGCCGCCCTCCGGGTCGGGGATGCGTTCCACGAGCCCGGCGCGCATGGCCGCGGCGGTCTGCCGGTTGAGGGTCGAGGCGTCGAGCGCGAAGGCCTCGCTCAGCTCGCCGATCGACATGGGCCCCTGGACCCGGATGCGGCTGAGGAGGATGTACGCGCTGCGGTCCAGGGCGCCGGACCTGTGGCGCAGCAGTTCGTGGCGGCTGAGGAGCATCTGCTCGTACTCGACCTCGTGGGTGGACCTGCCCATAGCTCTTCCGCCTCCTGCCGTCCGCCGGGCCGCCGGGCCGCCGGTGTGCGTGTGCGGCGCCCGCTGTCATCCTCGCACAGCGCGTGCACCAGCCACATCATGTGCGTGATGCACTTCCTATGTACGATGCACATCGATCCCGAACGCAGGACCGTCAGGCGAGGAGTGCCGTCATGAACGCCCCACAACCCACAGCCCGTGCAGGGGGCGTGGTCGCCACGCTGGCCCTCGCCGGCATCACCGCCGCGATCATGCAGACGCTCGTCACCCCGCTGCTGACGGAGCTGCCGCAGATCCTGCACACCTCGTCCTCGAACGCCGCCTGGGTGATCACCGCCACCCTTCTGGTGGCGGCCGTGTGCGTGCCCGTCTTCGGGCGCCTCGGCGACCTGGTGGGCAAGCGGCGCATGCTGGTGGTCTGCTCGGTGCCGCTCGTGGCGGGCTCGGTGGTGTGCGCCCTGTCGTCCTCCGTCACGCCGATGATCGTCGGGCGGGGTCTGCAGGGCATGGGCATGGGCATGGTGCCGCTCGGCATCGCCCTGCTCCGTGACGTGGTGCCCGCGGAGAAGCTCAGCTCCTCCATCGCCCTGGTCAGCGCCTCCATGGGCATCGGCGGCGGTCTGGGCCTGCCGATCGCCGCAGCGATCGCCCAGTACGCCGACTGGCGCGTGCTCTTCTGGGGCTCCGCGGGCCTGGCCGCCGTCGTCGCGGTGCTGATCTGGTTCTTCATCCCCGAGGTTCCCGCCGGCGCCAAGGGCCAGCGCTTCGACGTGCCCGGCGCGCTCGGACTGGGCGTCGGACTGGTCTGCCTGCTGCTCGCCGTCTCCAAGGGAGCCGACTGGGGCTGGGGTTCGGCGACCACGCTCGGCCTGTTCGGTGCCGCCGTCGTCGTGCTGGCCGGCTGGGGCTGGTGGGAACTGCGCACCCGCGACCCGCTGGTCGACCTGCGGACCACGGCCCGGCCCCGGGTGCTGATCACCAACCTGGCCTCGGTCTTCGTGGGCTTCGGCATGTACGCCGGGATGCTGGTCGTCCCGCAGTTGCTGCAGTTCCCCAAGGCGACCGGCTACGGCCTCGGCCAGTCCATGCTCGCGGCGGGCCTGTGGCTCCTGCCGGGCGGCATCATGATGATGATCGTCTCTCCCCTGGGCGGCAAGCTGACCAATGCCCGCGGCCCCAAGTTCACCCTGATGTGCGGCGCCCTGGTCCTCGCCGCCGGGTACGGCCTGTCGCTGGTGCTGACGGGCTCCGCCTGGGGTCTGATGCTGGCGGTCATGGTCGTCAACAGCGGCGTGGGACTCGCGTACGGATCGATGCCCGCCCTGATCATGGGTTCGGTCCCGTTGTCGGAGACCGCCGCCGCCAACGGCTTCAACGCCCTGATGCGTTCGCTGGGCACCTCGGTGGGCGCCGCCGTGATCGGTGTCGTCCTCTCCCAGATGACCACGACCGTGGGCGGCTACACCTTCACCTCCGAGAACGGCTTCCGTACCGGCCTGGTGATCGGCTGCGGCATCGCGCTGGTCGCCGCGCTCGTCGCCATGGCCATCCCGGCCGCCCGCGCCGCGTCGGGCGACGCCGAGGCCGCGCCGGCCCCGGTGGCCAAGCAGGCGGCCCTGGAGAACTGATCCGCCTCACGAACCCCACGGTTCCCCCGGGCGATCGGTCGACGAGACGCGGGGCAGCGGCCGCACTCCCGCATGACGGGCGTGCGGCCGTACGCGTCCCTGTTCCGCGTCGTACCGGAGAAGGCCGGGGCATACGAGGCTCAGGGCCGTCGGTGTGGCCGGCAGCGTCTCCTCCGGCTGATCACCTTCTGCCATCGCCTGACCGCCCTGTACAGGCCCTCGCGGTCGACGGGACGCCACCCGCCCCGACCGGCGCCGAGGGCTGATCGCCTCCCCTGGCGGGTTCGGACGGACGGCTGCAGATGCGCGGTGGCCGAGCCGGTGCCAGAGTCGGGAACGACCGTGATCACCCCGCGAGGCTCCGAGGCCGCGGAGGTGGGGAGCGGTCGTCAGAGGGAGCCGCCTCCGCGCGGGACGCGGCCGCCCGGGGCATCGACCGAGAGGCCGCCGTGGGAAGCTCGGAGACGGGAGCGGACACCGAGGTGGTGGAAGCGGTCGAGGCTGAACTGTCCGCCTACATGGCGGAACGGCGCCTCACCGGATCGGGTGTCCTGCCCGCGGACGCCACCTTGGCCGGCACCCTCACGGAGTTCGTGTCGCGTGGTGGCGCCCGGCTGCGCGCACGCTGCCTGTGGTGGGGCTGGCTCGCGGCGGGTGGGCCGGTCGCCCGGGACGAGGTCGTGACCCCGGTACGGCTGGGGGCGGCGCTGGAGCTGTTGCAGGCCTGCGCGCTGATCCACGACGACGTGATGGACCGCTCGGACACACGCCGGGGCGGGCCGGCGGTGCACGCGCAGTTCACCGAGGCGCACCTGCGGGCGGGCTGGTCCGGGGACGCGGCGGCCTATGGATTCGCGCAAGCGGTGCTGGCCGGCGACCTGGCCTTGGTGTGGGCGGAAGACCTCCTCAGGACCGTGCCGCTGGGCGACGTGGTGCGCCGTCAGGTCGAAGGGCTGTGGCAGGCCATGCGCTCCGAGATGGTGGCGGGCCAGCACCTCGACCTGCGCCTGCAGGCGGAACGCTCGGACGACCCCAGGGCGGCCCTGCGTACCGCCGAACTGAAGTCCGCCCTCTACAGCGTCGCCCGCCCGCTGGCAGTGGGCGCGGTCGCCGCCGGTGCGGACGACCGCACGACCGAGGTCCTGCACGAGTTCGGCCGCCGGATCGGCCTGGCCTTCCAGCTCCGTGACGACTTGCTGGGCGTCTACGGGGACCCGGCAGAAACGGGCAAACCGTCAGGCGACGACATCCGCTCGGGAAAGCTCACGTACCTGACGGCCGTGGCGCTGCAACTGGCCCGGCGGTCCGGCTCGCCCGCAGCCGAAGCCCGCATCCGCGCGACGCTCGGCAACCCCGATGCGGACGAGACGGCGCTCGACGGCCTCCGCGGGCTGTTGCGGGACCTGGGTGCGGTGCAGGCGGTGGAGACCCGGATCGCCGCCTTGGCCGACGAGGCCGCCGGTCTCCTCACAACCGGGCTCCTCGAACCGCAGGGCGTCCGTTCCCTGGCCCGGCTGGCCCGCCGTATAGGTGCGGTCGCCGTCGTATGACGCCGCCGGTTCCACCCGCCCCCGAGTCGCAGGAGGACTGCTGATGAGGTCCGTTCAGGGCCCCACCGATCACGTGGTCGTCGTCGGCGCAGGGCTGTCCGGGCTGGCCACTGCACTGCACCTGCTGGGCGCGGGTCGCCGGGTGACCGTTCTCGAGCGGGCCGGTGGACCCGGGGGCCGCGCCGGTCTGCTCGAGCTCGGGGGTTACCGCATCGACACCGGGCCGACGGTACTGACCATGCCCGATCTCCTCGAGGAAGCGTTCGCGGCCACCGGCGGCACCCTGGCCTCGCGGGTGGAGCTACAGCCGCTGCACCCCGCCTACCGCGCGCAGTTCGCCGACGGCTCCGCCCTCGACGTGCATTCCGACCCTGCCGTGATGGAGGCCGAGGTCGCCCGGTTCGCAGGCGGGCGGGAGGCACTGGGGTACCGGCGGCTGCGGCGCTGGCTGAGCGAGCTGTACCGGGTGCAGATGCGCGGCTTCATCGACGTCAACTTCGACTCGCCCCTGTCGCTGCTCACCCCCGACCTCGCCCGGCTGGCGGCGCTCGGCGGATTCGGCCGGCTCCAGCCGCGCATCGCGCGCTTCGTCAAGGACGAGCGTTTGCAGCGCGTCTTCTCGTTCCAGGCCCTGTACGCCGGAGTGCCACCCGCCCGGGCGCTTGCCGCGTACGCCGTGATCGCCTATATGGACACGGTCGCCGGTGTGTACTTCCCACGAGGCGGCATGCACGCCGTGGCCCGTGCGCTCGCCGCCGAGGCCGCCGGCGCGGGGGCCGACCTCCGCTACCACAGCGAGGTGGCCGTCCTGGAGCGCAGCACGGGCGGCAGGGTCACGGCCGTACGCACCGCCGAGGGTGAACGGTTCGCCTGTGACGCCGTGGTCCTCACCCCCGACCTGCCGGTGGCGTACCGGCTCCTCGGTCGCGTCCCCCGGCGGCCGGTACGGCTGCGCTGGTCGCCCTCCGCGTTCGTGCTGCACGCCGGAACCCGCCGGACGTGGCCGCAGCTGGCACACCACACCCTTTCCTTCGGCGGCGCCTGGACCCGCACCTTCGACGAACTGACCCGCCTCGGACGGCTCATGAGCGACCCCTCCCTGCTCATCAC
>NZ_JARAVO010000389.1:0-5279 GCF_033792805.1 Streptomyces sp. PA03-1a | reverse complement strand
TCAGCTGCTGTAGACGGTGAGGACGGCGCCGCTGACCTCGATACGGCGTTCCTGGAGTTTCTCCCCGCAGCGCAGTGCGGTCAGGCAACTGCGGAAGAGGGTCATCTCCTCGGCCGTGAGGACGGCCGCGGCCAGATTCAGCAGTTCGTTCAGGGCGGCCGGCGTGAGGACCGCGGGGAGTTCGCCGGAAAGCAGGACCACCGGCTCTCCGGTCCGGTGGCGGACGACGGCGGTGGCGGTCGCCCCTTGAACGACAAGCACGTGCACCCCTCTCACCGGAGGCTTGGTCGGCCCAAGCGCCTCGGGGATCGAGAGGATAGCCACCGGTTCGTCGTGCTTCGCCCCCTCTGCCGGGACTTCCCCACATCGGGCAGGGGGCGGATTGACCCGTTCGAGTGATATCCGGGGGGTGGGGCCGGGTGCCCGAGGTGCCCTCGCCGGTGCTCCCACCTGTCGTTTCCCTTGTGCAGCCGCCGCGTTGACGGACAGTCATGGATCCGAATCGCTTGCCGGGCCCGTGGCGCCCGACTACTGTCCAACGCCGTCAGACAGATCGTCCGGTGTGGATGGACGGGTTCTGGGACCCGGCCCCCGTCCGCACCCCTCGTACGAAGGATCCCCCATGCTCGACATGCGTGAGCTGGACACCGAGTCCGCGGAGCTGCTGCCCGGCCGCGAGGCCCTGGGCAAGCTCAAGTTCAGCTTCGTCAAGACCACGCACGTGACCAAGCACGTGGCCCACGTCGACGCCCACAACGAGTCGCTCGCGGCCAACGAGTGGTCGCCGTACGCGGTCGCCCAGTCGCAGGCCACCCAGGCCATCAACATCAAGCAGTAGTCGGCGTTCCACCTCCTTCCGCATACCGAGAAAGGTATCCCCCTCCCATGAACATGGACCAGCTCGACGCCGAGTCCGCGGAGCTGCTGCCCGGCCGCGAGGCCCTGGGCAAGCTGAAGTTCAGCTTCGTCAAGACCACGCACGTGACCAAGAACATCGCGCACGTCGACGCCCACAACGAGTCGCTCGCGGCGAACCAGTTCTCCCCGTTCGCGGTCGCCCAGTCCGAGGCCGTCCAGGCCATCAACATCCGCCAGTAACAACACCCGTACGTGTGCGGACCGCGCCCGTCGTGGCGCGGTCCGTCTCGGGAGGAAGAGCAGGACGGTGACGGAAAGTCACATTGCTCACGGCCCCGGCCCCACGGGAACGGCGGTGTACGGCGCGGACGTGATGGAACCTCCCTTCCACGACACGGGCTTCCCCGTCCCGCGGCTCGGCGCGGGCCTGCAACTCCTGGGCGAGTACAAGGGCTCGGGGACCACCGAACCCCGGTACATCGTCCGCCGGGGGGACGGGCAGGTCGTCCAGCTGAGCCGGCTGCTGTACCTGGTCGCCCGCGCCATCGACGGACGGCGCGACACCGAGGCCATCTCGCACCGGGTGAGCGGGCGCTTCGGCCGTGAGGTCAGCGCCGAGAACGTGCACTACCTGATCGAGAACAAGCTCCAGCCGCTGGGCGTCACCGTCCCTTTCGGGCAGGAGGACGACGAGGTCACCGGGCCCACCGCGGACCTCCTGCTCGTCCTGAAGGGCCACCGGGTCATCTTCCGCGAGCGGCAGGTCGCCCGGATCGCCCGCTCCCTGGCCTGGCTGCATCGTCCGCTGGCGGTGACGCTGGTGCTCGCGACGGCGGTCGCCATGGAGATCTGGCTGTTCGCCGTCCACGGGGCGATGACCCCGGTGCTCCAGGTGCTGGAGCAGCCGGTGCTGATGCTCGTGGTGTTCGCGCTGACCGTGGCCTCGCTCGTCTTCCACGAGTTCGGGCACGCTTCCGCGTGCCGCTACGGCGGGGCCCGCCCGGGGGCCATCGGCTGCGGCATCTTCCTCATCTGGCCGTCGATGTACACCGACGTCACCGACGTCTACCGGATCGGCCGGGGCGGGCGCATGCGCACCGACCTGGGCGGCGTCTACTTCAACGTCGTCTTCATACTGGCCCTGGCCGGCGGCTACTTCGCCACCGGGCAGTCCTTCTTCCTCGCCGCCATCTACCTGGCCCACTTCGAGATCATCGAGCAGCTGATGCCGGCCGTCCGGCTGGACGGCTACTACATCCTCGGTGACCTCGCCGGCGTCCCGGACCTCTTCGGCAAGATCAAGCCGATCCTGCGCAGCATGCTGCCGGGCCGTCCGGTGCCCCCCGAGGTCTCCGACCTCAAGCGCTCCGCCCGGATCATCGTCACCACCTGGGTGCTGACGATGGTGCCCCTGCTGCTGGCCGAGCTCGGCTACGTGCTGTGGAACCTGCCGCGCCTGCTCGAGACGAGCCTGCGGTCCCTGGTCGAGCAGCTGAGCGGGACCGGTTCCGCCTTCGCCGAGGGCCAGTTCGCCGCCGGGACGGTCGGGGTCATCGGCAGCCTGATGCTGATCTTCCCCCTGGCGGGGGCGGCGTACCTGTCGGTGCGCCTCGGGGGCCGGCTCGTCCGCTACGTCGTCCGCGCCACGGAGGGGAATCTCCGGCTGAGGCTCCTCATCGGCGGGGCCGCACTGGCCGGAGCTGCGGCGCTGTGCGCCGCGTGGGTGGGCGGGGTGACCCCCAAGCCGCTGCCGCCGCAGCCGCCGATCGCGCCCATCCTGCAGCCCGGAGTGCCCGAGATCAGGCCCCTGCGCCCGGTCGCCCCCGCACCGCTGCCCAGCGTCACCACACCCCCGGTGACCGTGGCGGTGGGCGAGCCGTCGGCGACCGCGTCCTCGGCCGCACCCTCGGAGTCCGGCTCGGCCGACGCCTCCGCCTCGGCGAGCGGCAGCCCCTCGCCGTCGAGCTCGCCCAGCCCGCGGGCCTCGCGCAGCGAACCGCAACCGAGCAGCACCCGGACCACGGCCACGGCAGGGCCGAGCCCGTCCGACGGCTCGCCCTCCGCCACACCGTCGGACTCCGCGACGCCCTCGGAGCCCCCCATCCCGAGCTTCACCGTGTCCTTCCCCGCGCCCCTGCCGACCTGACGCGGGCCGGCCGGGGCCGCGGTGGCGAGGGCGACGAGGCCGGCGCGGCATCGGGGTCGCACATCCCCCGCAGCGTCGGCGCCGCCGTGGACGAGGCGCACACCCTCGCCAACCGGGCGCACCCCGTCCAGTACGACGAGGAGTTCTCGATCCACCAGTTCGGGCCGCTCGTCGCCGCCGCGGCGCACAACCGGGCGGTCGCCGCCTCCGTCGGCTGCTCGCTCTCCCGTCCGTGCCGTTCGATCGCCCTCTCCTTCCAGATCGTCACCACCTCCGGTGTCGACCTCCGGCGGATCAACGCGACGAACATCAGCCGTGCCGTCAACCAGCACTGCAGCGGATGCCAGACCTTCGCGGGCGCCTACCAGTTCATCGTGGCGACCCCGCGGCCGCTCTCCCTGAGCGCCCGCGACCGGGACCGGCTCGCCGACATCCGGCGCCGGGTGGCCGAGCTGAGGCGGTGCGGCGACCCGATCTCCGAGATCGAGCGCCGCGCGGACGCCCTCGCCGCCGAGGTCAGGGCCGTCCTCGACCGCGCGGCGGCCGCCGTCCCGGCCGGAGCCGGAACGAGCACGCTGCGGGAGTTCCGGCCCACCGTGACCATGCACCGCCACGTCAGCTGACGCCCCCACCGCTTCCGGGCCGGGGGCACGTCCCTCACCTCCCCAAACCCCCAGACGGGTCCCCGGCCCGGGACCACGACCGGCCTTCCGGAGGACGAAGTGCCCAAGCGATACCCGCCCGAGCTGCGCCGCAAGGCCCTCGACCTGCTGGTCGCGGGCGAGCCGGTGAAGAAGGTCGCCCTGGACCTCGGCCTCGGCGACCAGACGATCTACCAATGGCGGCGCACGCACCTGCCGCACCTGGGCAGGCTGCGGCGCGCACCGATGGGCACCGCAGAGCTGACCGCGGCCCGCAGGCGCATCACCGAACTGGAGACCGAACTCGCCGTCCACCGGCGGGTCACCGAGCTGCTGCGCGATGTGGTGTCCCCAAAAGGCGATTTGAGGCCGTGCAGGTGATGGCCGGTGAGGGGCTCCCGATCCGGACCGCCACGCGCGTCCTCGGCATCTCCGAATCGGGGTACTTCACCTGGCGCGGCCGGCCTCCCTCGCCCCGCTCCACCCGGCACCTGTGGCTGACGGACCTCATCAGCTCCATCCACGCCGCCTCGCGCGGCACCTTCGGGTACCGGCGCATCCACGAGGAGCTCACCCTGCGGCACGGCATCCCCATCAGCCACGGCACCGTAGAACTGCTCATGCGGCGTGCCGGGCTCCAGGGCCGCCCCGGCGTGCCCGACCGGCTCTGGGTGACCGACGCCGTCGAACTCGCCACCCGCCAGGGCGAGCTGCTCTGCGTGATCGTGCTCGACGCCCACGCCCGCCGGCTGATGGGCTGGAGCACGGGTTCCGCGCCGGCCGCCGCCGTGGCGGCGGACGCCCTGAGCAGGGCCGTGCTGCGGCACTCCGTCCACCCCGGGCCCCGGCCCGAGGGGCGCTTCACCACCCTCGTCTTCACCGAACGCGCCCACGCCCGCGGACTGGCGCCCCCCACCGGCCTGGTCGCCGACCGGAACGACCACGCCGTGGTCGGCGCCTTCTGGGCCCGGACACAGACCGAGCTCCTCGACCACCGCACATGGCACAGCCGGCTCGACCTCACCACAGCCCTGTCCGACTACTTCGAGGGAACCCGAGCATGACCGTGGACAGACCGACGCCCCCGTTGCCGATCTCCTACCTGCTGCGCACCCAGATCCGTGCGGGCCAGACCCTGCCGCCCACGCAGGCGCACCAGGTCATGCTGCACTGCGCCCTCGACGCCGCCGGGGTCCCGGTCCGCCGGGACGACGCGGACGCCGTCGCCAGGATCGCCGAACTCGACTACGCCACTGTCAACGCGGTCATCGGCTGGCTGCGCGTCGTCAGACCGGCGGCGTGCTGACGTGTTCCGGACCGCCCCTCCGGAGCGCAGGACACCGCGCCCGGCGTACGGCCGCGCGCTGCTCGGCGCGCTGACGGCGTACCGCTTCGAGCCACCGCCCGTCGAACCGATGGCGGCGCTGTGCGGCCTCGACCAGGACGACTTCCTGTACCGCTGCCGCTCCGCACGCGGCGCAGGACCACCGGACGGCGCGGCGCCGGACGGCTCGGCGGCGGGCGGACTATGACCGGGTGGGGCTGCGGAGGAGGGATTCGACGAGGGCGGCGACGTGGCGGCGGTCGGCTTCGGACAGTTGCTGGACGCTGGCGATGAGGGTGGCCACCTCGGG